>DAOTYW010000087.1:0-9651 GCA_034434755.1 Anaerolineae bacterium
CCCTACAGGTGCCTGGTAAAGATGAACAAGTCATCACCGGGGCGGTAGAAATCGCGGATGATCGCTTCGGGCGCGCAACCGCAGGCCGTGTAGAGGCGACGGGCCGGTTCGTACTCCGGCGTGCCGGAGGTCTCGATCACGATCAGCCGCCCGCCCATCTGGCGGATGTCCGTCTCTACCTGCTGCATCAGCGCGCGGGCGATGCCCCGTCCCTGCGCCGCCTTCGCGACCACGATCCAGTACAGGTCGAACGTCCCCTCGGTCAGTGCGCGGGGGCCATAGCAGGCGAAGCCCAACACCCGCTCCTCCTCGCGCCAGACCACGAAGTGGTAGCCGCTGGCCTCGCCCTGGCGCAGGAAATCGCGCCACAGCTCGTCCACAGTCGCCACTTCCTCCGGGGTGAAAACGCCCACGTCGGCAGTCACGGCGACGAGCTGCGGGCCGTCGTCTGGACAAGCATGTGTGATCATCTCTCTAGGCTAACTCCAGGATGCGCACCGCCATGTCGCGGAAGGTATATCCCGCCCGGCTCACGGCGCGGAAGAAGCCGCCGTCGGGCGCGATGTCGGGGTTGCAATTGACCTCGATCACGTAGGGGACGCCCTCATCGTCCACGCGCATATCCACGCGAGCGTAGCCCCGGCAGCCGATCGCCCGCCACGATTCGCGGGCCACCTGGGCGATCCGCACCGCCAACTCTGGCGTCACCGGCGCCGGGCAGAGCACCGGCGTGTGTTGGTACTCGAACGAGTCCGGCTGCCACTTGGCGGCGAAGGAGACGATGCGCTCGTGGGGGTCGGCGAAGGCGCTCCAGTCAATCTCGGCCAGCGGCAGCAGTTCCGGCTCCTCGCCCCACAGGGAGACGTTGAACTCGCGGCCGGCGATGAACCCCTCGGCCAGGGCCGCCTGGCGGTAGCGCTCGGCGATGTAACCGACCCGCCGCGCCAGCGCCGCCGGGTCGCGCACCACCGCTTCCGGCCCAATGCCCAGGCTGGCGTCCTCCGCCACCGGCTTGACGATCAGAGGAAAGGTCAACCCGTCGCAGTCCACCTCCTGGGGCGTGCGGAAGACGCGCCAGGCCGGCGTGGGCACGCCGGCGGCGGCCAGGCGGGCCTTGGCCAGCGCCTTGTTCGTCGAGCAGGCCAGCGCCGCACCGTCCGACCCGCTGAAGCGATAGCCCATCGCCTCCAGCACCCAGGCGATGCGCGCCTCCTCGAACAGCCGCCCCTCCATCCCCTCGGCCAGGTTGAAGACGCGCCACTCGGCAGCCGGGTAGGGCGCCAGCGCCTCCTCGACACCGACGCGGATCGGCGCCCGCACGACGCGGTAGCCGGATTCCGTCAATGCCGCAGCGATGGCCTGCGCGCAGGCCACGACCTCCTGCTCGGCCAGCATGTCCTCCGGCTCCCCCTTGATCAGCCGCTGGCTCTCGTTGTACAATACGACGACGCCCGGGGACTCGTCCACTCTGCCCTTCACCTCCTGCCGCTTACTATAACGCAAACCATCGAGAAGTCAAACCCTCGCGGCTGTGGGAGCTGTCAACGGATTCGAGGAACGGATTGAACGGACACAGTACCCCACAAGCCGCCGAATTCGTTCAATCCGTTCCCAGAATTCGTTGACAGTTCGTAACTGCTCACCCCAATTCGCTTTTCTCGACTTGTCAAAATCGTACAATTCAGGTAACTGCTCACCCTCCCGCAGGTTCAGGCCTTTGTATCCCTGACCGTAACTGCCTACCGCGGCGCTGAGCCCTCACCCCACCCCCTACCCCCGCCCCTCTCCAGCCCGGCGGGAGAGGGGCGGGGGCCAGGGGGTGGGGTGAGGGGCCGGCACGCCGGCCCTGCCAGCACCAGGCCTGGTAAAGGGTAGGCAGTTACCAATGCCAAAGGAGAAGTAGGGTATGAGGTTCTCTCATCTCTTCGGCCACACCCTCCGCGAACCACCATCCGACACGGAGATGGACAGTCATCGCCTGCTGCTGCGCGGCGGGTTCATCCGCCCCCTGGCCGCCGGCCTCTTCACGCTGCTGCCGCTGGGTTACCGCGTCACCCGCCGCATCGAAGCGATCCTCCGTCAGGAAATGGACCGCATCGGCGCCCAGGAGCTGCTCATGCCGCTGCTCAACCCGGCGGAGATCTGGCAGGCAACCGGCCGCTGGGACAGCACCGCCCCGGCGCTGATGCGCCTGCAGGACCGCAATGGGCGCGATTACGCCCTGGCCATGACCCACGAGGAGGTCGTGGCCGACCTGGCCCGGCGGGAGGTGCAGTCGTACCGCGACCTGCCACGCGCGCTCTTCCACATCCAGACCGGGCTGCGCGATGAGCCACACCCCCGCAGCGGGCTGCTGGGGGCGCGCGAATCGCTGATCAAAGCCGCTTACAGCCTGCACCCCGATGCTGCCGATCTGGATCGTTTCTATCCCCTCATCCTGGAAGCCTACCAGCGCATCTTTACCCGCTGTGCGCTGCCGGCCATCGCGGTCGAGGCCGCGCCGGCGATCGCGGGTGGAGCCGACTCACACGAGTTCATGCTCCCCCACCCCGCTGGCGAGGAGCGGCTGCTGCGCTGCCCCTCCTGCGGCTACGCCGCCAACGCCGGACACGCCGAGTTCCGCCTGCCCGCCGAGGAAACACACACCCTGGCCGAGCCTCGCCCGGTCGCCACGCCGGGCTGCGCCACCATCGCCGATGTGGCTGCCTTCGTCAGCGTGCCGACCCGCCAGACGCTCAAGGCTGTGTTCTACTCCTGGCAGCATGCCACCCGCGACCTGGTCTTCGTCGTCATCCGCGGCGACCTGGAGGTGAACGAGACGAAGCTCATCCACCGGCTCGGCGGAGGCAGTCTCCAACCGGCCATGGATGACGAGATCCGCGCCATCGGCGCCGAACCGGGCTATGCTTCGCCGGTCGGACTGACGGTGCGAGAGCGCCGCGACGGGCCGGGCGCGCTGGTCGTCGCAGACCGTTCGATCCAGGTCGGCGGCAACTTCGTCGCCGGCGCCAACCGCGAGGGAGTCCACCTGACCGGCGTCAACTACCCCCGCGACTTCGCCGTCACCCTGCTGGCCGACATCGCCCAGGCGCGGGAAGGCCATCTCTGCCCCCACTGCCCGGGTCGCCTGGTCATGGAGCCCGCCATCCAACTGGGCCGCTGTTGCCCACTGGGCACTCGCTACGCCGAATCGCTCGGCGCGCTGTACCTGGATCCTGCAGGACAGCAGCGACCGGTGGTGATGGGAGCTTACAGCATCAACCTGGGCCGATTGATGGCCGCCGTGGTCGAGGCGCATCACGACGAGGCCGGCATCGTCTGGCCGCCCGCACTGGCCCCATTCGACGTCCACCTGATCCTGCTGGGCAAGGACGAGGAGCGTGCCGCCGCCGAGGAAGTGTACGCGCTGCTGCGTCAGGCGGGCCGGGAAACGCTGTACGACGACCGCGAGGAGAGCGCCGGGGTCAAGTTCGCCGACGCCGACCTGATCGGCTGCCCGCTGCGGGTCACCGTCAGCCGACGCAGCCTGCAGGCCGGCGGAGTGGAGGTGAAAGCACGCCGCTCCGCCGAACGGCAGGTCGTGCCGGTCGAAAACCTGTTGGAAACCGTTGCCTCCACTGCCCCCTTCGCCTTTGCTACTTGACAGAGCAGCCAGTCTGTAGGATAATCCGCTCACGTAACTGCTCAGCTCACCCTCCCGCAGGTTCGGAAGTGACCGAGCAACGAATCGGAGCGGCCATGGAAGTACGATTCGGACTGCCAATTGCGCCCAAACCTGCGGGAGGGTGAGCAGTTACCAGTCCGTAGGATAATCTGCTCACTTGATCGAGGGAGAGAAATGCTAGAAGTAACCGATGCAACGTTCGAGTCCGAGGTATTGCAGGCCACGTTACCTACCCTGGTGGACTTCTGGGCAACCTGGTGCGCGCCGTGCCGCATGGTCGCTCCCATCGTGGAGGAGATCGCTCAGGAACAGAGCGGGCGCATGAAAGTCGCCAAGTTGGACGTGGACAGCAACATGAGCACCGCCGTCCGCTACGGGGTGACGAGTATCCCGACGCTCATCCTGTTCAAAGAGGGAAAGGAAGTGAAGCGGTTGATCGGCTACCGTCCCAAAGAGACGCTGATGGCCGATCTCGAGCCGCTTCTGTAGGAGGAAGGTCAGACGAACGCCCGTCCTCTCGCCGGGACGGGCGTTTTGTCATCACCGAGGCAGACAGGCGTGAACCATCGCGAGCGCATCCTGGCCGCCCTGGCCCACCGCGAACCCGACCGGGTGCCGATTGACCTGGGCGGTTCGCCGGTGACGGGCATCAGCGCGATCAGCTATGGGCAGCTCAAGCGCCACCTGGGGCTGGCGGGCGACCCGCCGCGCGTGGCCAACGTCATCCTCCAACTGGCCGAGGTCGAGGAGCCGGTGCGTCAGCGTTTCGGCGCCGATGTCATCGGCCTGCCGTTGCTGGAAGCGCTGCCCGGCGTGCGCAATGACCGCTGGAAGCCGTGGACGCTGCCCGACGGCTCTCCCGCGCTCATCTCCGCCGACTTCGCCCCTGAGGTCACAGGGCGCGGCGACCTGCTCATCCGCGCCGCCGACGGTTCGGTCACTCAGCGCATGCCCACCGGCACCGTCCACTTCGTCCCCGCCGACGCGCCGCTGGCCGAGGCCCGCCCGGAAGACCTGGAGCGTTTCGCGCCACGTCGCATCTCCGACGAGGAGTTAGAGTTCCTTCACTACGCCGCCCGTCGCCTGTACGACGAGACCGACTACGCCATCTTCGGCTGGTTCGGCGGCAGCGTGTTCGAGAACGCGCAGTTCGCCCGTGGGTGGGTCAATTTCATGATGGACCTGAAGCGCAATCCGGGGTTCGCCGCCGCGCTGGTGGAAAAGCTGGCTGCGGCCGCGCTGGCCGACCTGGAGCATTACCTGCAGGCGGTCGGCAAGTACGTGCACGTCATCGGTTTCGGAGACGACCTGGGGGTACAGGCCGGGCCGCAGATCAGCCCCGACATGTACCGCCGGTTGGTCAAGCCTCATCACCAGCGGCTGTACGGACTGGTCCACACCCGCAGTCAAGCGTATGTCTTCCTGCACTCCTGCGGTTCGGTCTATGACTTGATCCCCGACCTGATCGAGGCCGGCGTGGACGTGCTCAATCCGGTGCAGACGTCGGCAGCGAAGATGGAACCGCTGCGGCTGAAGCGGGAGTTCGGCGAGCGGCTGACCTTCTGGGGCGGGGGATGCTGTCCTCACCGGGTGCTGCCATGGGCGACACCGGCGGAGGTCAGAGCCGATGTGCATCAGCGGCTGGACATCTTTGCGCCAGGCGGGGGCTACGTCTTCGCCCCGATCCACGACATCCAGCACGACGTGCCGGCGGAGAACATCGTCGCGATGTACGACGCAGCGCGGTATCCACGATTTCAGCACCTGCGGGAGGGTGGCTGAATCTGCCGCATCCGCTCACCCTGACACCGGCTCGACAACGACAGCCGTACCGTAAGCCAGCACCTCGGTCATATTCTCGGCCAGCTCGGTCGCGTCGTAGCGGACGCCGAGGATCGCATTGGCCCCCAGCTCCTCCGCGTGGCGCACCATCAGCGCGAACGCTTCGCCGCGTGTCTCCTCGCACAGCGTCACGTACTCATGAATCTTCCCGCCGACGATCGTCCGCAAGCCAGCGACGAACTGCCCGACCATGCCGCGCGCCCGCACGGTGATTCCGCGCACCACCCCCAGGGGGCGTACAACGCGGTAGCCCGGCAGGTCGTTGGTCGTGGTGATCAACTGCTGGTCCATCCCTACCTCCTCACCACCGTTCGTAGCGCACCAACTCGGCCAGCGGTTTGCGCGTCTTGGGACGCGGCTGATCGGCCGGGTAGCCCAGCGGTGTGAAGGCGACCGGTTCCACGCTATCCGGCAAACCGAGGACCTGGCGGGCAGCCTGTGGGTCGAACGCCGCGATCCAACAGGTCCCCAGTCCCAGCTCCGTAGCAGCCAGGACCAGATGGTCCATCACGATCGCGGCATCCACCTCGCTGTAATTTCGTCCGTCACGGCGCACCCAACCCAGTTCCGGCAGGGCGCAGACACAGAGGATCAGCGGGGCCTGGGTGAACCACTGGCTGCCGTAGATACGCTGCAATTCCGCCTGGCGGCCCGCCGTGTGGATCACGATCACCTGGAACGGCTGCTTGTTCGCCGCGGTCGGGGCCAACCGCGCTGCTTCGAGCACCTGCGACAACTTCTCGTCCTCTACCGCATCGGGCCGATACGCCCGCACGCTGTACCGCCTGTGCACCAGTTCGAAAAAATCCATCGCTCCCTCCTCTGTCTCCGCGTCTCCCCGTCTCCGCGTCTCCCCGTCTCCCCGTCTCCCTACGGCCTCTCCAACCCATGCGCCTCCAACAGCGTCCGATCGGCCAGCAGTTCCGCTGTCGGCCCATCGGCAACGATCCTCCCCTCGTCGAGCACGACCGTGCGTGGCAGCAGCTCGGCGACCAGGCGCATATCGTGCGTCGCCACCAACATCGCCTGCGGGAGCGCGCCCAGCAGACCGATCAGCCGACGCCGCGCCCGTGGGTCCAGTCCCGCCGACGGTTCGTCCAGCACCAGGATGTCCGGCTGCATCGAGAGCACCGAGGCGATCGCAGCCCGTTTCTTCTCCCCCAGGCTGAGGTGATGCGACAGGCGCGGCCCGAAGCCGTCCAGTCCCATCTGCGAAAGCGCCCAGCGCACACGGCGCTCCACCTCGTCTTTCGACAGGCCAGCATACAGCGGTCCAAAGGCCACGTCCTCGGCGACCGTCGACGAGAAAAGCTGGTCGTCCGGATCCTGGAACACCAGCCCCACCCGTCCGCGCAACCGACGGATGTTCTTCTCGTTCAGCTCCTCGCCGAAGAGACGGATCGTGCCCTGGCCGTGCAGCAGTCCGGTCACGAGGAGAATGAGTGTGGACTTGCCGGCCCCGTTCGGGCCGACCAGCGCCACCTTCTCACCCGGCGCGACCGCCAGGCTCACCTCGCGCACCGCCTCCCGTCCATCGGGATAGCGGAACGAGAGCCCATCTATCTCCAAGCACACTTCACGCTTCACGTTTCACGCTTCACGTTTCACGTTTCACGCTTCACGTTTCACGTTTCACGCTTCACGTCACCTGCCCCACGACGACCACCGCCGCCAGCACCATCAAGCCGACGGCCCCGACCGCCCAGTCCACCGGACGCAGGGCTGGCGGGTCCATGGTGCGCACCTCGCCATCGTAGCCGCGCGCCAGCATCGCTGCATAGATACGTTCGCTACGCTCATACGAGCGGATGAAAAGGCTGCCGGCCATCCCACCCGCGACGCGCGCTCGCCAGGCCAGGCTGCCCCCACCCCGTCCGTCCGGCGCGGCAGAACGGGCCTGGCGCGCCCGCAACAGCCGTTGCGCCTCATCGGCCAGGACGAAGAGATAACGGTATAGGAAACCGCCGATGGCGACCAACGTGCGGGGGATGCGCAGGGCGCGCATCCCCCACAGCACATCAGGGAAAGGCGTCGTCGCCGCCAGCAGCACCGCTGCCTGGATCGAGATGTAGGCGCGGATGACGATGGACACGAAGCGCAGCAACCCGGCCTCGGTGATCGCCCACGGCCCCAGCATCCACAACGGCCGGCCCGGCGTGGAGAACGTCACCGTCAGCGCAGCCAGGGTGAAGGGCAAGGCCGTCAGGGAGCGCTGCTGGACCAACCCCAGCCCCACCCGCGAGAACAGTTCGATCACCAGCAGCAGCCCCTGCAGCAGGGCGAAGATGGCCCACGCCCGCTCCGGCGTCAGCGCTGCTGCGAGGATCAGCGACACCGCGAGCACCAGCTTGACCCGTGGGTCGAGCCGGTGGACAGGGCTCTCGGCGGGCCGGTAGCTATCGAGGGCGTGGATGTGCATGCCGTTACGCCTGGGACACCGCCCGTCGCCGGTATAGCGCCGCCAGTCCGACGGCCAGCCCGAAGACAACGATCGTCCCCGCCACCCCAGCCACGATAGTCGCCAGGGCCTCGTTCGAAATACCGGGGAAGACGTAGTCCGGGATAATCTCATAGGGTGCATCCTGGGCCGCTTCGAGGAAGCCGATGTCCTCCGCCACCCGTTCCAGCCCATCGGGGTGCGGCGAGGCCAGCGGCGAGATCAAGGTCAACGCCAGCGCCAGCGCCAGTCCGGCCCAGACCCAGCGCAGCCCGCCCCGCGCCGACGAGCGTCCCGCCTCCACCAGGTCGGGCCGCACCACGGAGACCAGCGCCAGGGCGCCGAGGGTGATCAACCCCTCACCGATCCCGATCAGGACGTGGATACCGGCCATCGCCGGCAGGGCCACGCCGATGGGCGAGGTGCCGGAGAAGCCCAGCTCGATCGCGCAGGCCGTCGCCGAGACGACCACCGAGGCCCAGGCAGCGACCGCGCCGCCGGCCAGCAGTCCCCAGCGCTCCTCGCCGGCCAGCAGGCGCACTCCTCGATAGACCCCATAGGCCACCAGCGGGGCGATGATCGCCATGTTGGTGATGTTGGCCCCCATCACCAGCAAGCCGCCGTCTTGGAAAAGGAGCGCCTGCACCGCGACGACAGTGGTCATGACCAACATGCCCGCCCACGGTCCCAGGAGAATCGCCGCCAGCGCCCCGCCGACGAAGTGACCAGAGGTGCCGCCGGCGACGGTGAAGTTGAGCATCTGGGCCGCGAAGATGAATGCCGCCAGCACGCCCATCAGCGGCACCTGCCGATCACCCAGCGCCTCCCGGCTGCGCCAGAGCGCCAGGCCAATCCCCACCACAGCCACCACCCAGCCGATCAGAGCGACGACCAGGCTGAGGAAACCGTCCGGAATGTGCATGGGGACGGGAACAGGGGAAACGGTACTCAGTAGCATGTTTGAACCTCCTTTTCGTGTTGCGTGTTGCGTGCCTGACAGGCGGCGCAAAGCCCGCTGACGGCGAAGTGCTGTGGCCCGCAGGTGAAACCATACTGCGCCCGTGCCTGGTCGAGCAAAGGGCCCAACAAATCCGCGTCGGCCTCGATGACCTGCCCACACTGGCGGCAAACCAGGTGAACGTGCGGCCCGTGTTGCGCCGTAGCATAGACGACCTGCCCACCGCCCAGGTCGGCGCGGCTGGCCAGCCCCTCTTCCACCAGCAGGTCGAGGGTGCGATAGACCGTGGTGAGATTGACCGCGCGGGCGCGCCGGCGCACCTCCGCCAGCACTTCGTCGGCAGTCAAGTGGCGACCGCTGTGGGCGATTACCTCGATGACCATCTCCCGCTGAGGGGTGATCCGGTAACCGCGCTCGCGCAACGCAGCGATGAAGGTGTGACAATGAGGCATAGCAAAACTTCGCTATTGCAATTGGTTGCAGATGGGAAGATTATACCCCAGACAGGCGAATCTGTCAAGGGTATAGGTGACACGGAGACGCGGTGACACGGTGAATCTCCGCGTCACCGCGTCTCCGCGTCTCCGTGTCTCCGTGTCACCGCGTCTCCGCGTCTCCGTGTCTCCGTGTCACCGCGTCACCCCGTCACCGTGTCACCCCATGCGTTCCGGCCCAGTAGACCCGCCCACAATTGGGGCAGCTCCAGAACCGCTCCTGCGTACGGAGGACATACGGCGGAACACGGTCAGC
>DAOTYW010000088.1:0-1765 GCA_034434755.1 Anaerolineae bacterium
TCCGCTGCCCGCAGCAGCGCCTTGCGCCGGTTGTAGGAGCAGCGGAAGCAATTCATCGGCAGCGGTTCGTCCGGCGGCAATTCCAGCGGCACGAAGTGGTAGGCCACTCCCAGCTCTATCAGCCACGGTTCGAGCGTCTCGCGCGCCTCCGGCAGCCCGGCCTCGACGCCGACCACGTGCATGGCGACCACCTCGTAGCGGAAAGGCACCTGCTGCTGGTAGCGCAGCAACAGGTCGAGCAGCGCGCGGCTGTCCTTCCCGCCGGAGACCCCCACGGCCACCCGGTCGCCCTCCCCCAGCAGGTCGAACTCCTTGCACGCCCGCGCCAGGGGTTTCAATAGAAAGGATGCCATCCGCTCGGGATCAGCCACCCGCCCTCCAACCTCCAACCTCTACCCTCCAACCTCTCTCCCCTCATACTGTCGCCTGTAATATTCCTGATAGTAGTCCCCGCTCTTGATCGGTCGCCACCACCACTCGTTCTCCACGTACCAGCGCACCGTCATCCCGATGGCTTCCTCGAAAGTGTAAGCGGGTTCCCAGCCCAGCGCGCAGACCTTACTGACGTCCAGCGCGTAGCGACGGTCGTGGCCGGGCCGGTCGCGGACGGGCTGGATGAGCGAGTGGGGTTTGCCGAGCAGGTCGAGGATCGCGTGGGCCAGGTCTATGTTGCGCGTCTCTTCGCCGGTGCCCAGGTTGTACACCTCGCCCGGCTGGCCGCGCTGAAGGACGACGTCAATCCCTGCGCAGTGGTCGAGGACATACTGGTAGTCGCGCATCTGCAGCCCATCGCCGTAGAGGGGCAGCGGACGGTCGTCAATGGCGTTGGTGATGAACAGGGGGACGACCTTCTCCGGATACTGGTAGGGTCCGATGTTGTTCGAACCACGGGTGATGGTCACCGGCACGCCGAAGCTGGTGGCGTAGGCGATGCAGAGCAGGTCGCCGGCGGCCTTCGAGGCGGAGTAGGGGCTGCGCGTGCGCAGGGGATCGGTCTCCCGCGAGCGGCCTTCCAGCACCTGACCGTAGACCTCGTCGGTGCTGATCTGGTGGTAGCGTTCCAGCCCGAACTCCCTGGCCGCCTCCAGCAGCACGTAGGTGCCGAGGACATCGGTACGGATGAACTCGTCCGGCTCCATCAGCGAGCGATCCACGTGGGTGGCGGCAGCGAAGTTGACGATCGTGTCCACCTGCTGCTCGCGGATCGTTGCCCGCGCCTTACCGGCGTCGCAGATGTCACCGTGGACGAACGTGTACCGTCCGGCAAAGTCGCGGGCCACGTCCAGCAGGTTGTTCAGATTGCCGGCGTAGGTCAGCTTGTCGTAGACGACGATGTGGATATCGGGATGCTTCTGCAGCATCATGCGGACGAAGTTGGAACCGATGAAGCCGGCCCCGCCGGTGACCATCAGATTGCGCACAGTTTTCCTCCTCACAGGACCGGTCGGGAGTGCAGGCTTCAGCCTGCACGTGCAGCCGGAAGGCTGCATTCCGGTCGGATTCTTGGTGTGATTATACCAGACTTTCTCCAGCGAGGGCGCGGGCGATGTGCGCGGCGATGCGGGCGTTGTTGAGCAGCAGGGCCTCGTTGGCCGCCCGCGACCGCCCACCGGTGCGCTCGGCCAGGCGGGCCAGCAGGAAGGGGGTGAGGTCGCGCCCGGCGATCCCCACCTGTTCCGCCTCGCCGACGGCGGCCTCGATCTCCGACTGGGCGTCTTCCCACGGCAGTTCGGCCTCCGCCGGGATGGGCGCGCAGACCAGCAGC
>DAOTYW010000089.1:0-2684 GCA_034434755.1 Anaerolineae bacterium
GTGGGGCAGAATCCGAACGCCGCGGGGCCGAACACCTCACCAGCGAAGACCTCGACGCCATCCCACAGCGGCCGGTCCCGGTCCGTGTCCGCATCTCGCAAGCCGAAGACGCGGACAGCCGTGCCAGCGGCGTTAAGCTCTTGAGCCAATCGCCTGGCGGCGTCGAACACCCCGCCCGCACGGCGCGAGACGGAAGCCGTCAGCAAGCCGATGAGCATGACCTGGCACTCTTTTCCTCAAGGACCTTCTGAATCGTGGCGATCACTATTCTGGCGCAGTTCTCTGGGCTGTATTGCCTGGCCAAGGCTCTTCCCGCGGAACCCATCTGCTGCAGCTTTTCTCTGGGCAGATCTGCAACTGCTTCGAGCAAACAGGCGAGCCGTGCCTCATCGCACGGACTAAAGACCCAGCCGGTTTCTGCCGTCACCAGGTCCCTAGCGCAGCCGCAGCGCGCGGAGACCAGGACCGGCAAGCCGCACAACATGGCCTCCAAAACTACCAAACCCCACGGCTCCCGAACGCTCGGAAGCACCAATGCGTCGGCGCGCCGATAAACTGCGGGCAGCTCCTCCTGTCGTTTCGAACCCCAGAATTCTACCAGCCCTTGCAAACCCAGGGCGTCTACCATGCCACGCAGCTTGCCTTCCAACGGCCCATAGCCCGCCATGGCTAACATGAGCTTCGGCCTGGTAGGATCTTGCGAAAGCCGGACGAAAGCACGGAGGAGAAATTCAAGGTTCTTCTCGGGCGAAAACCTCCCCACGTAAAGGACCACCTTGTGTGCAGGACGGTGCTCGGGCACAACGGCTGCCCCGACGAACCGCTCGACGTCGGCCACGGCTCGCTTCGTGAAGATCCGCTCGCCGGGCATCCCCAACCAAGTCAGATATTCAAAATTGCTCACGCCGTAAACGTTCGCTGCAGCGCAGCCTCGCACAAATAAACGTTTCGGCAGCTCGGACCAAAAGTGGCGCGGTCTGTCGAAGCGATTAGACTCAGCCCACAGGATTCGCGGGCGGCCATACCTCTCTGCCCAGTACCACGCTGCCCAGGCTGCTACGTCGTACCATCCGCTGATGACGACCACCTCGGGGGTCAGCTCCGACAGGGAACCCCAGATGAAACGGAATGTGGGCAAACGAGGATGCCGCTCGTAAGGGCCCCGGAAGCCAATGCGGAATCGGTAGATATCCTGGCTCAACGCCAGGGTCTCGATGCGGTTTTTGCTACCTGCGGCGGTGAAAAGCACTACAAAATCCAAGCCCTGTCGCTTGAGCTCTCGAAACAGCAAGTGCTGGTAGTGGATAGGGTAATTATGAATAATTGCGGCCGTGCACATTGAGTCCCCGAGGTAGCCTCAGCCGCGAGTGGCGAACAGGTTGAAACAGGGAATCGTTAGGCAAGCGTCGGCAACTTCTCGCAACTCAACTCGCTGCTGCGCTACGCTGGAAGCCCAAGCTAACTGATATCCCGCACCACGGAGCATCCGTAGCAAGTCCGCAGTTTCGTCTCCCAAGCGAGCCATTTCCGGCGGATGAACTTCGACGGCGAGGGACCGTAGCCGCCTGTCTTCGAGCATCTTGCCCATGCCGCGCAGGACGTGGAGCTCATAGCCCTCAACGTCAATCTTGACAAGCGCCGGCGCTTCGCCGCCCAGTTGATCCTCGAGCCGGACCACGTCCACGGTCTCTCCGGGCCCTGCCGCCAGCGCAAGGCTGCCGTAACGGCTCTCGCCACGCTCGGGCAGGCGCAGGACCGCCCGGCCCGCCTCATCGCCTGCCGCTGCTTGCACGATTGTCACGTGGTCGAAACCGTTGATTTCGACACTCCGCCTAAGCAGGGCGCAAAGGTGGGCTTGGGGTTCATATGCAAGCGATGTGCGGCCAACAGCGCGAACCAGCCGTGATTTGCCCCCACGTCAACAAAGGTGTCGCCGGGGCGCAACTGCCGCAGGATCCATGCGGTGACCCCTGGCTCATGTTCACCATGCATAGCAATGGACCAGCCGTGGTAGTCGGTGGGATCGACCACGATCGCAAAGCCCCAGCGTGTTCGAAAGCACACCGCTTTAAGGGCCCGCAGGCGGGGCAGCCAAAGCTTTCTGGCCAGGCCGTAGCCGCGCGGCGCGACTCGAAAGAACGTGCGCCACACCCTCAGATCTACGGGCAGGTCCGGGTAGGTTGAGTGCATTGCTGTGCGCTCCGCAAGGCCGCCACCAGTCGCTCGCCGTACTTCGCGATCGTGAACTCTGAAGCCCGCTCAAGGGCGTTCCGCGACATCCAGGCCAAGAGTTCACGGTCGCGGGCCAGCAGCTCCAGCTTGTGCGCGATCGCCTCCGCGTCGCGGATCGGGACGACGAAGCCGTCAACCCCGTCGCGCACCACGCTGCCTGCGTTCGGCGTCGTGATGACAGGCAACGCGGCGGCCAAGGCCTCGTAGCACACGGTCGCCGACCCTTCGCAGATCGAGGGCAGCAGAAAGACGTCGGCCCATCCGTAGTGTTCGGCCATCTGGCGCCGCGGCACGGCGCCGACAAGATCCAGGTGGCGCCGCATCTCTGCGGCCGCGTTCTCCGTCAGACCAACCGGTCCGACCCACCGGAACCGAGCTATGCCCTTTGTGAGCTGCGCTGCCCGGAGGACGTACGGAGCGCCCTTTCGAAGGCCCACGGCCCCGGCCACCAA
>DAOTYW010000090.1:0-2043 GCA_034434755.1 Anaerolineae bacterium
AAGTCGTTGCTGCCCGACACGCCGGTCATCGCCCTGACCGCCGACGTCAGCGCGGGCGTCCGTCAGCGCGCGCTGGCCTCCGGCTGTGACGGCTACATCGCCAAGCCAATTGACGTGGATGGCTTCGTCGCGCAGGTGACGAGCTACCTGGCCGGCGCGCGCGAGCAGCTCCAGGACGACAGCTTCCGCCAGGCTTACCAGGAGACGCTGGTGGCGCGTCTGGAAGAGAAGGTCCGCGAACTGACCGGGGCGCTGCAGCGTAACGAGGAGCTGAATGTACAGAACCTGGTCCTGCTGGAAAAGGCGCGCCGCCAGGCCCGCTTACTGGAGGCCGGCGCCCGCACCGGACGGAGTATCGCCTCGATCCTCGACCTGGACGCGCTGCTGAGTGCGACCGTCAACCTGATGCGCGAGGAGTTCGGCCTGTTCAGCGCCGGCATTTTCCTGCTGGACGAGACGGGCGGATGGGCGGTGTTGCGGGCCACCAGCGGCCCTTCGGCAGCCCAGAGGCAGCGGACGCGCGTCGGCGGGGACTTACCGGTCGGTATCGCCATCGCCCATCGTCAGCCAATCACCGGCCAGACGGACGAGGGCGGTGTGGAGCTGGCGCTGCCGTTAGTCCTGGGCGGCCGGGTCATCGGCGTGCTGACAGCGCGGCACGCGCCGGACGAACCGTTCAGCGATGAGGATGTCGCCGCGCTGCAGATCGTCAGCGACCAGTTGGCCGTCGCTATCGGCAATGCCCGCCTGCTGGCCGCTCTGGAGAAGGCGCATCAGGAGCTGGTGCGCTCCAAGACCTACGAGGCGATCGCCAACGCCACCGGCGAGGCGATTCACTGGGTAGGCAACAAGGCCGCGCCGATCCCCGGCAGCGTGGCACGCATTCGCCAGGACCTGGCCCGCGCTGTGGCCGCGGCCGGCATGTTGCTGGCGGAACTGCCGTCGGAACTCCGCCAACACCCCGGCGCGGCGCTGCTGGCGCGGGCGGCCGAGGAGCTGCGCGCGCTGGGGATACCGTTGGACGCCGTGCAGGCAGAACTGGCGGCCTTCTCCCCACGCCAGTGGAGCCGGGCGCTCAGCCTCGAGTCGGTCTGGGAGGACCTGGAGATCATCGAGAACAGCGCCCGTGCCATTTTGAATATCAAGGAGGACCTCATTGGGCCCGCCCGCCAGCAGACGCTCGAACCGGTTGCCCTGCCCGATCTGCTGAACGAGACCGTCGCGGCGATGGGCATCCCGGACGAATATGTCCGCACGCTCTTCGCTGCCGACCTGCCGTCGGTGCAGGCCGACCGCGTCCAGTTGGGCCGCGTCTTCACCAACCTGGTCAAGAACGCGATGGAGGCGATGGAGCGCGTGACGGACAAGAAACTGTTCCTCTGGGCGCGCCGTGCCGACGAACCGGGCTTCGTCGTCGTGGACGTGATTGACAACGGGACGGGCATCCCGCCGGAGATGATTGACAAAATCTGGATGGCGTTCTACACTACCAAAGGCGACCGCGGCGGCACCGGGCTAGGACTGCCCGCCTGCGCCCAGATCATCGGCCAGTTGGGCGGCAAGATCGTCGTCGAAAGCGAAGTCGGCGTCGGCACCACCTTCAGCGTCTTCCTACCCTCCTCCACTTAACCGCTACCCACCTACCCACCTACCCACCTACCCGCCTGCCCACCTACCTACCTACCCACCTACCCACCTACCCACCTACCCACCTACCCACCTGCCCACTTGCATACTTGCATACTTGCATACTTGCATACTTGCATACTTGCATACTTGCATACTTGCATACTTCCCTTTAAGGAGGCCCATGACCCCCGCAACCAAAATCCTGCTCGTAGACGACGAACGCCTGGTCCTGCGCAGCATGGAAAAGACCCTGCTGCGGGCCGGCTTCGACGTCGAAACGGCCGGCGACGCGCTCACCGGCCTGGCGCGGTTCCGCGAGGCCCTGGAGGCCGAAGAACCGTTCGACCTGGCGATCCTCGACCTGCAGATGCCCGGACTGGATGGGCGCGACAGCCCCAGCGCCGGCCTGGAGCT
>DAOTYW010000091.1:0-3388 GCA_034434755.1 Anaerolineae bacterium
TCCCACGAGGCGGTCAGCTCCTGCACGCCGACGCCGTCCCACTGCCACTCGCCCACCACGGCCCCATCCCAGCGCAGCCGCAGCCGATGGTCGGGGTTGGCCGGGGACGCCGTATGGCTCCACAGGCGCAGGGTCACGGTGAGCGGGCCGGGCAGTGCATCGGTGAGGAAGAGGGTGTGTGTGACCGTCTGCGGAGCGTAGAGCGGCTCCCAGAACCAGGGGGTCGTGACCTCGGCCTGGGGGAGGTAACGGGTGTCTTGTTCCAGGTGGAGGGTGAAGAAACACGGAGACGCGGAGAGGGGGAGACGCGGAGAGGGGGAGACGCGGAGAGGGGGAGAGGGGGAGATGAGGGGAGCGGAGACGGCGGTCTCCAGGCGCAGGGCGGTGCGCTGGGTGTGGCGCGTGGCGCGGTCGGGGGCGAAGAAGAAGACGCCCCAGCCGTCGTCGCTGCGCAGGGGCAGGGTGGGGACTTCCTGGTCGCCGATGGAGAGGCGGAGCGTGGGTGGATCGTCGGCCTGGGGGTCGAGGCCGAGCGTCTCCAGTGGTGCCGCGCCGAGCCAGTAGCCGCCCTCCCCGTCCACCTCGACGAACCAGACGCCGGGGGTCAGCGCCGGGGCAGGCGTGGGAGACGAACGGGCGCAGGCGGCGAGCAGCAGGAGCAGCCCCAGCCCAATCCACCAGCGGCTCACGACCGTCTCCGCCTCCGCCAAAGCAGCAGGATGACCAGCAGCGCCAGTCCGAGCAGCGCCGCGCCGGCCAGCAGCGGGAGCGTCACCGAGAGCCGGGAGGGCGAGCGCTCCCCGTCACCGGAGGGCGGGCGCGGGGTCGGCGGCTGGCCCGCCGATTGGGCCGGCTGCGGCGAGGGCGCGAACGGGATGACGATCAGCGGCAGGGTCGGCGAAGCCGCCGGCTCGCCCGGCGTGGACGGAGCCGGCGTCGGCGCGTGAGAGGGGCGGGGGGAAGGGAGCGGCGTCGCTAGCGGAGAAATCGCCGCCGGGGTCGCGCCGGCGGGCCGCGTGGCGGTGGGGGCGGGCGTGAGCGTGGGCGGCGGGGTGTTCGTCGGCGCGGGCGTGCCGGTGGGCGCGACGCCGCTGACAGCGACAGTCAGCTCGCGCCGCTCTTCCCCCCGGTCGCCGACCACGCGCAGCCCATAGACGGTCGTCTGCGCCGGACAGACCTGCTGGTCGCCGCTGCCGGGCACGCCCTGGCCTTGGAAGTAGACCGCCTGGGCATTCTCGACCCGCCAGCGCAAGGTGGTACACTGCCCACGGGCGACCGTGTCGTGGTCGGCCCAGAACTGGATCGCCAGCGGGCGCGGCGTGGGCGTGGCGGTCGAGAGCAGCGGCGTGGGCGTGGGGGTGGCGGTGGGCGGGAGCGGCAAGGTGGCCGAGATGGGCCCGAACAGCTCGCCAACGCCGTAGATGTCCAGCGCCTCCAGGCGGTAGTAGTAGGTGACGCCGGGTTGGACGTTCTCGTCCACATGCGCGTAGGAAGCGCCGATGACGCCGCCCTCCGCCGGGATGAGCGGGGAGATGCGCTCGTAGTCGGCGAGGCTCTCGTCGGCGCGCTGGACGTAGAAACCGACCATGTCCACCTCGCTGGCCGTCGCCCAATCGAGGCGGACGGCCTGGCCGGCGGGGGTGGCGGTGAAGTAGAGCAGGGTCACGGCGGCGAGGGCCGCCGCCGGGACGACGGCGAGCAGCAGCGCCGTCAGCGCGGCGCGGCGGAGGGAGGGAGTGCGCTCGTTCACGGTGGATATTATACCACAGAAGACCTCCGAGGTCTCGGAAGGCCTCGGAGGTCGAGTGTACGTAGGGCGGGCCGGCGGCCCGCCCTACAAGGGTTACGACTGGCGCCAGTGGTGGGCGGGCCAGCAGCCCGCCCGTCAGGGTTGCATTGTGCGCCGGCGGTGGGCGGGCCGGCGGCCCGCCCTACGGTGCTACGCCTTGCGCCGGCGGGCGACGAAGAGCGCGCCGAGGGCCAGCAGGCCCAGCAGCGCCGCCGCGCCGATGCCGATCGCCAGCGGGGTCGAGCGGGCGGTGATGGAGGAGAGGGTGATGGCGGTGGGGCCTACCGGCCAGCGGTAGTCCTCGACCTCGCCGTTGGTGACATTGTTGTCTTCTGTCGTGGGGCTATTGCAGGCTGCCCCATTGTCCCCCCCGTGGCGGCAGATGCGGAAGCGGGCGTAGTAGTAGCCGTTGGGGAAGGGATCAGGAGTAGTAAATGTCCGCTCCGAAGTTCCATCCGAGCTAGTTGTAAAGGCTATTATCTTTTCATTAGCACCATCGACAGTATCGTTAAAGTCGCCATCCCCGTTCCAGTCAATCCACCCATGTACGTAACACCTGTCATTGCCGGAGCCACATCCGGTTACAGTGATATCCAGCTCTCCTCCACCACTTCCAGGGCTCCACGGCCAATAGTCCATGTTGATCGCAACCCCGTCCTCGTCGTCAACGTTTCTGCCACTGGTGGCATCATCACCATCGGCATTCGTGCTCGACTGGTAGGTGGATTCAGTCTCCACATTGGTGCCCAGCCGCATACCCTGGGGAATATGGCAGGCACTCAGCACCGATGTTCCATAGATGCTGACCGGCAGGTCACCGTACTCGCGGGCGCTGTTGGCTTCCAGATTGTCAATAGCAATATCGGTAGCTGTGGCAATCCTGCCGTTGAAGTACAACTGGATCGCCCCCACACTCGTGAAATCGGCCCCACCGCCCGCGGTCGTCGTGAACTGACCGAAGGGGTAAACCAGGTCCACCCGCTCTCCCGACCCTACTCTCGCTGCCGGCATTGTCAAGGTCATCGCTGATGCATTAGTGCCGGTGTAGACCCGGATTGTCAGGCCAATCTGCCCCGTATCCTTAGATACAATGGACAAGACAAAACTGTTGTTCGTGCCGCTGACCACATTCATACCCCCCAGTCCGGTCCTGTTCAGCGCCCACGCGTCACCATCCGCACCATCCCATGTTACCGTTGCCGTGTACGTCGCATCACTGCTCGCGTCAATGGCCAACCGATTGCTGTTATATTGGTCTACTCTCAGACTTACGTCGTAGCTATACGCATTAAGCGTGGTATCACGCTCACCGCCGAGGCATAGAGTAGGCGTGACGCTAGAACCAGAATTCCCAGGTGTAACAGTATAATTTTCGCTCCCTGCGTCGAACGTATCCACCGTGACCGTCGCCGCGTAGACCACCCCGGCCATCAGCAACGCCAGCGCCAACGCGACCAGCATGCTCACGAACAGGTTCCGTGTCTTGTTCATCTCCGACCTCCTTAGTCTTCTCACTAGATGGTGATTGCACTCAACAATATAGTCGTACGACCATGCCCGGTGGTTCAAAACTCGCCGGGACAAATTCGTTCCATCCGC
>DAOTYW010000092.1:0-6526 GCA_034434755.1 Anaerolineae bacterium
GGACGTCATACGCACCAGGCAGCAGGGTGACGTCAAGATTCTCTTCGGCATAGTACCCCTGCGCCACAGCGGCATAGAAGCCGGCGAACTCGACGGTGTGCAGCCAGCTCAATTGGACGGTCACCGCGGTCGGTTCGGAGCCGCCCGCACCGCACGCGGCCAGTAGGCTGCTCAGCAAGGCCAGCAACACCAGGACTGCGATCGTTTTGTGGGTCATCTTGTCTCCTCCTGTACTATGGTTGTCTCTTCCTTGCCTCCCTCAGCGGGTCCCAGGCGGATCAGGCCATCGGTGGCCCGCAGGGCGCGCCCCAGCTCACGGATCGAAGTGCGCAGGATCGTCTCGATCTCGACCGAACCGCGCACGCGGGCGGAGATATCGGCCAACAGGCGCTCCTGCTCCGCCCGGCGGCGGGCCTCGTCGAACAGGCGGGCGTTTTCGATCGCCACCGTCGCCTGGGCGGCGAAGGTGGCCAGCAACCGCTCGTTGGCCGCAGTGAACGTGGGGTTCGTCGCGCGGTTGCTCACCGCCAGCAGCCCGCGCACCTGGTTCTGGTAGACCAGCGGCACCCCCAGGAACGAGACGATCGGCAAGTGGTTCGGCGGCAGCTCGCCGCTGAAGGCCGGATGGGTATGCAGGTCGTCCACCCGCACTGTCCGTCCCTGCAGCAGCGCCTGCAGGATGCCCCGTCCGCAGGGCAGTTCGGTCATAGTACACTCACCAGGGGCGATGCCGGCGGTCTTGAAATAGCGGATCGCGCCGCTGGCCGGGTCGAGCGCGACCAGCGCGCCGTAGTCAGCGCCGAGCAGACGACAGGCCTCCTCGACCAGTTTCTCGGTCAATCGCTCCAGGTCGAACTCGGTACTGACCGCCTGGATCGCCCGATAGAGGCCCTCCATCTCGCCCAAGGCCCGCTGCGTCTCCTGGAACAGGCGGGCGCTTTCCAGCGCCTGGCTGGCCTGTTCGGCGATGGCCTGCACCAGGGCCATCGTCTCGGGATCCGGCTGGCGGTCGCCGAGTTGCAGGCTCAACTGGCCGATGGGCGTCTCGCGGACGCGCAGGGGGATGCGGACCTGTGCTTCCTCGGGCGGCGCGGCGGGGCGGACATCCACCCGATCATAGACGTAGCGCCATGCGGGGCGGCTGGTGGTCAACCGTTGCCACCCCTCCTGGCTGGAACGAGCCAGGAGTTGGCTCACCTCCCGCAGGCGACTCTCGGCCTCCTGGAACAGGTGCGCGTTCTCGATCGCCAGGGCCAGTTGGTCGGCCATCGTCTCCAGCACGGCCACATCCTCCTCACCGAACGCCGCCGGCTCCACCGACTGCACGTCCAGCACACCGATCACCCGGTCACGCACCTTGAGCGGCAGGGCCAGTTCCGAGCGGGTCTCCGGCAGGTCGGGGTTGTCGAAGAAGACAGCATCTGCCCCCACATCGAGCGCGATGCGCGGCTGGCCGGAGCCGGCGCTCCACCCGACGATGCCGGTCTCGCCGACCCTCAGCCGGTGGCCGCGGGCCAGCATCCGCTGGCCGCCCTCCGACGAAGCGGCGCGCAGGACAGCGTACTCGTTCAAGTCATCGAGCAGGAAGATACCGGTGTGATAATAGCCAAAACGGTCGGAGATGAAATGCGCCGTCTCGTCCAGGAGCTGTTCCACATCGCGGATCCCCGCTGCCTGTCGCGCCACCTGCGCCGCCGCCTCAAGCTGGAGCGAACGCCGTTCCAGGCTGGCCGTGCGCTCACCGACCCGCTGCTCCAACACCTCGCGCAGCGCGTTCAGCTCCTGATTGGCCTGCCGCTGCGCCCGTTCGCTCCGTCGGGCGTTGTCGAGCGCATCGGCCAGGCTGCCCGCCGCGTAGCGGAGCAGCAGGCCGATCATCACCACTATCGTGACCGGGACGATCATGTGCCGGATGGACAGCACTTGCGGCGCGAGCGGCAGCAGGCCGCTGGATTCGATGAAGTACGCCACCACGATCGTCGCGGCGCAGACCAGGGTCGAGACCACCGCTGCGCGCTTGCCCAGCAACAGGCCGGCGATGACGACGATCAGCGGATAGGCGAGGATGCTGCTGTCGCGCACGCCGGACACGCCGATGACCCAATAGGTCATGAAACCCCAGATGACCAGAGAGACGACAATCGCCGGCAGGCGAATGTTCCCCCGCCGTACCAGGGCCAGCAAGCCGACACAGATGGCGGCCATCACGACGCCCGCCGCCGTGACGAAGACTGTCTCGAACGTCGGATGGGCCCAGGCCGGCGCCACCAGGACGGACATCCCCAGGAGGGTGCTGAGGGCGAAGACGATCAGGATGACGTGCAACAATTGGGCCACCCGCGTCTTCTCTTCATCATCGAAGACCGGCAAAGCAAAGAACCGGCGGATGCGAACGAACAGGTTCATGCGTTCCTGACCCCTTTCTCTGACGTCCCGTGGCCCCATCCCGGTTCGCTCTCAGCCCACCTCGGAGTATGGAGATTGCGCCCGAACCTGCGGGAGGGTAGGCAGTGACAATCTCGGTTCGATCTCAGCCCACCTCGGAGCGGGGGCCGGCGATCTCCACCGCCACCAGTTCCGCGCCGATCGCCTTTCCCAGTTCGCGGACAGTAGTCTGGAGCACTGTGTCGAGGTCGAGCGAAGCGCGCAGGCGGGCAGAGACCTCGCTGACCAACTGCTCGCGCACGGCGCGGCGTTGGGTGTCCTGGTAGAGCCGTGCACTCTCGACAGCCACCCCCAACTGCCCAACCAGGGTCTCCACCAACGATACCTCCTCGGATGTCCAGGCCGCGGCCTGCTCCGGCTTGCGCAGGCGTACCACGCCCAACACCTGATCATACACTTTGATCGGCACGGCCAGGGTGTGATCGTCGGCCCGCACGACCTGCGCCAGGCGGTTGGCCTGCGCCATCTCGGGCAGCCAGGGCCGTTCGACGGGCTGGGCCGGGCCCTGGGGGCCGCAGATGTACTCCAGCCACAGATCGGGGCGCGTCTGGATCATTTCCTGCCAGGCAGACCGGCGGATTGCACCGTAGGCGCGACGCTCCGCCTCCAGGGCCGCCTGGCTCTCCGTGAACAGACAGGCATTGTCCAGGGCCACAGCCAACTGGTCGGCCAGAGCTTGCCATACCAGGATCAAGTCCTGGTCGAAGGCGGCCGGCTGATCACTCTGCACGGTGAGGGCGCCCAGCACCCGGCCCCGCGAACGGAGGGGCAGGGCCGCCTCTGTGCGGGTGTTCGGCAGCTCCTGCGTCGCCAGACGCACGGCATCGGCCCCCACATCCTGGGCGATGCGCGCCTGCGCGTGGGCCACGCTCCAGCCCACCATGCCCTCGCCCACCCGGATGCGGTGGGCGCGCATCAACAGGGTCTGACCCGCCGTGCCCGTACCGGCGCGCAGCACCGCCCATTCGGCTGTCTCATCGAGCAAGAACAGCCCCACGTAGTACAGGCCGAACTTCTCACGGATCAGGTCCACCACCTGGCGGATCAACTCGTCCGGGTCCAGGATGGCCGAGACCACGCGGCTGACCTCGGCAGAGGCCTCCAGGTAGCGGAAGCGACGTTCCAGGCTCTTCGTAGACTGCTCCAGCGCAGCGCGAGCGGCCTGCAGTTCCCGGTTCCCCGCCGCCAGAGCGTCGGCATCGCGGCGCGCCCGGCCGAAGGCGGCATTGAGGCTGGCCACGGCATAGCGCATCAACAATCCGGTGAGGACTATCGCCCCGACCACGGCGATCAGGTCGTACGGTTCCAGGATCGAGGGAGGATACACCAGGATGCCGAGCGACTCGACCAAGTACACCCCCACGACGATCAGCACGCTCAGGCCGGCGTAGGCGAGCGCGCCCTGACCACCCAGCAGCAGGCCGGCCAGCGTGATGACAATGGGGTAACCGATGACGTTGCCGCCCTCCAGACCGCCGAATCCGAAGAGGGCAAATGAGACGAGCAGCCAGAATAAGGACGTCAGGATCCACCCGGCGAGCCGCACGTGGCCTCGCCTCACTATGAGCAGCAATCCCACGTTCGTAGCGAACATGACCAGGATGGAGCCAATGACCGACCAATTGAGCCAGTCCGTGAGCGGAGGCAGGCCATAGACCACCAGCAGAATGGGCAACGTGGCTCCAATGACCATCGCCATGATCAACGAGGCAAGGTGGAGCAGGCCAGCCGCGCGGGTCTTTTCCTCATCACCCGCGAACCTGGGCGCGGTGAACCAGCTTCTGATCCTGTCGAACATGCTCTGCGCCCCCTCTCTAGCCACGGCCGCCGGAGGGTTGGAGTTCCCCGCCGGGCCGGGTGTCCTCACCGGGGTAGGTCACAGCCCCCAGCCGCACGGCCACTTCTTCCAGGCCCAGCGCATCGCGCATCTCGCGCGCCGCCGTCCTGAGCACGGTCTGCAGATCCAACGACTCCCGCAGGCGGCTGGAGACATCGGCGATCAGCCGTTCCCGTTCCGCCCGCCGCTGCGCATCGCCGAAGAGGCGGGCGCTCTCCAGGGCTGCCCCCAATTCCGCTGCCAGCGTCCTGACAAACGCCACCTCTTCGGGCGTCCAGGCCTCCCCCTCCTGGGGCTTGCGCGCCTGCAAATGGGCGACGGTCAGGTCACGAATGCGGACGGGGACAATCAACAGCGACCGCCCCTCCTCTTCCCGCACCACGGGGCCAGCCTCCGTCCCACCCGTTGCCGGGGCGTCCGTCACCGGCATAACCGAGACACCGTCGTAGCGGTAGCCCAGCAGGCCCTGCATCTGGCCGATGCGCGACCAGGACTCCTCGCTGTAGCGGCGGTAGAGCGCCGACAGCTCACGGAGCCGCGCATCCAATTGCTCGAAGAGCCGGGCGTTCTCGATGGCGATCGCCAACTGGTCGGCCATCACCGAGAGGGTAGCGACGTCCTCCTCGGTGAAGGCCGCGCCCACGGTGGACTGTACGTCCAGGACGCCGATCACGCGCCCGCGCGCGACGAGCGGGAGGGCCATCTCCGAACGGGTCTGCGGCAGGTCGGGATTGTCGAAGAACACCGCGTCGGCGCCCACATCGAGGGCGATGCGCGGTTCGCCCGCTGCCGCGACGTAGCCGACGATGCCCACGCGGCCCACCAGCAAGCGGTGGCCGCGGGCCAGCATCCGTTGCCCGCCGGGCGAGGAAGCAGCGCGGAGGACCGCGTATTCGCCCGCCTCGTCGAGCAGGAAGATGCCGGCGTGGTAGAAGCCGAAGCGGTCGGAGACCAGGCGCACGGCCGCGTCCAGCAGTTGACCGATGTCACGGATCTGGGCCGCCTCGCGGGCGACCTCGGCGGCGACCTCCAACTGGCCCGTCCGGCGGGCCAGGTCGCTGGTCCGTTCGGCTACCTGCTGCTCCAGCGAACCGACCAGCTCGCGGATCCGCGCCGATGCGCGGACGAAAGCCTGCGCCAGCGTGCCCACCTCGTCCCGGCGGTGAAGGAACTCGATCTGCTCCGCTGCCAACTCCTCACCGCGCTCCATTTGGGCAGCGGCCTGGGCCAGCGTCTCGATCGGGCGGATGTACTGCATCGCGGACCGCCGTCCCAAGATCACCACCCCCAGGATCGTCAGTAGCAACACTCCCGCACCCAGGCCGGTGATCGCCAGCCCCTGCTGTATGGCAAGCTGGCGATAGCGCTGCTGAATCTCATCCGCCCGCGCCTGCATCGAGAGCACGGGGCGGGAAAACTCGTCAATGTACGTGGTCGCCGCGATCATCAGGGTCTGCCCGTGGAACGGCACCGCCACCGGCGTCATCGTCATGTACTTCTGCCGGATGGAACCATCCGGCTCCAGCCAGTCGTAATAGCCCGAGATCTCCTCTCCCGAGAGGCTGGGCTCGAAGATCGCCCACCAGGAGGGCAACTGTTCGCTCAAGAAGCTCATCGGACGGTCAATGAGCGCCGGATTGGGATGCACGCGCATCACTCCGCTCCCCGCCTCGTACAGGCAGGTATAGCCGGTCTCCCCCACGTCCTGCATCACGATCTGCACGAACTCCTCATCGGCCTGCAGATCGGCCATAGTCATGTCCGGATGGGCGGCCAGATAGATCGCCGTCTCCGTGGCCACATTCCTGGCCAGCGTCTGGATGTACTGCTCTCCCAACTGCCGCAGATATTCCTCGGCCTGGGCATTGAGGTCGCGGGTCGCGCCCTGGATCAGGTCGCCCGAGCGGCGGGATTGCAACAGGAAGCCGCCGCTGGCGAGGACCAGGACCAACAGAAGCGGGAGGACCGAGACCAGCAGGTAGCTCAAGGTGAACTGTCGAGCGATAGAGCGGGGGCGCGGTGCCGACTGATTCATCTCTCTCCTTGCTCCCTTGCCACCACGGTGTTCGCTCATCGGACCACCTCTTCTTCCCCGTGGCCATCGCCGCCCCTGGCGGGCTGCAGGAGCAATGTCACCTCGGCACCGCCGAGGACGCGGCCGATCTCGCGCACCGCGGCCCGCAGGGTGGCATCCACGTCCAACGACCCCCGGAAACGTTCCGCCAGCTCACGGGTGAGGCGTTC
>DAOTYW010000093.1:0-14869 GCA_034434755.1 Anaerolineae bacterium
AGGGGGAGAGCCTGGCCCAGGGACGGGAGAACGTCAAGCAGCTCCTGCGCGACCGCCCCGACCTCACCGCCGCCATCGAACAGGTCGTCCGCCAGCGCGCTCTGGAGAGCCCCATCGTCGTGACCGCCGAGGACACGACACAAGCCGAGGAGTAACCCTCCATAGTCCTTCCTGCGTCGCGGCTATGTGGTTCGTCTGTTACGACCCTGGCCACGACAACGGTCACAGCAGCGGACCCGCTGGCCCGGCCATCGAGTAGTGGTGATGGGCGCGCCGGACCGGCGTGATCCGGTTGGCGTTTGTTCTGCCGTGGCTCTTGGGGTCACGGCATTTTTGTTATGGCCGGGACGATCACGGCACTGGAAGTTCAGAAGCGGAACCCGCAGCGGGTGAGCGTCTATCTGGATGGGCGTTTCGCTTTCGGGCTGGCGGCGATCTACGCTGCCCATCTGCGGGTCGGGCAGCCGCTCTCCGACCAGGAGATCGCCCGCCTGCAGGAGCAGGACGCCGCCGAACGGGCCACCGAACGGGCGCTGGAGCTGCTCTCCTACCGCCCGCGCAGCCAGGAGGAGGTGCGTCGCCGGCTGCGCCGGAAGAGGAGCGAGGACGGAGCCATCGAAGAGGCAGTGGGCCGCCTGACGCGCACCCGGCTGCTGGACGATCGGGAGTTCGCCCGTTACTGGATCGAAAATCGCTGGCAATTTAACCCCCGGGGCGTGGCCATTCTGCGCCGCGAACTTCAGGAGAAGGGAGTGGACGACACGGTCATCGAGGAAGCCCTGGTCGGCTATGACGAAGAGGCGGCGGCGGCCCGCGTCGCGGCGACGGTGGCGCGCCGGCTGAACGGGCTGGAGCGCGCGGCCTTCCGTCGCCGGCTGACGGAGCACCTGGTGCGCCGGGGCTTCCCGTACACTATCATCGAACCCCTGGTGCAGCAGGCGCTGGCCGGGCACGAGCCGGGGGAATCCGGGGAGGAAGGTGAGACATGAACACGACGTTGCTCATTCTCGAATTCGTCGTCGCCCTGCTCATCGGCGCAGCGGCGGCCGGTGTTTTCTTCTTCATCGCCGAACGCCGTCGGCTGCGCAACGCCCAGGAGCAGGCTCGGCGCACTATCGAAGAGGCGGAGAACCAGGCGCGAGCCACGCTCCTGGCCGCCCGCGACGAGGCCGTGCAGCTCCGCAACGAGGCTCAGGCCGAGGTGGCGCGCTCGCAGGCTAACCTGCGCCGCGAGGAGGAGCGGCTGCAGGCGCGGCGGGAGAAGCTCGACCAGCGCCAGGAGGTGCTCGATAAACGCGAGCAGGCGCTGAACAAGCGCCAGAGCACGATGGACCGCCAGCGCAACGAGATCGAACGGCTGCATGAGGACCGCCGCAAGGCCCTCGAACAGGTGGCCCAGATGACCCGCGAAGAGGCCAGGGAGGAGCTGCTGGCGCTCATCCGCGAAGAGGCCCGTCAGGATATGGCCCGCGTCATCCGTGAGATCGAACAGGAGGCGAAGGAGGAAGGGGAACAGCGGGCGCGCAAGATCCTCACCGTCGCCATCCAGCGCCTGGCCAGCGAACAGGTCGCCGAACTGACCACTGCCTCCGTAGACCTGGCCTCCGATGAGATGAAGGGGCGCATCATCGGCCGCGGCGGACGGAACATCCGCGCTTTCGAGCAGGCGGCCGGGGTGGATGTGGTGGTGGACGATACGCCGGAAGCGATCACGATCTCCTGCTTCGACCCGGTGCGGAGGGAGATCGCCCGCCGGGCGATGGAACGGCTAGTGGTAGACGGGCGCATTCACCCCGGCCGTATCGAGAAGGTGCTGGCCGACGCCCGCAAGGACGTCGAGCAGTTCATCCGCGAGGAGGGCGAACGGGCGATCTACGAGGCCGGTGTGCCCGCCCTCCATCCGGAACTGGTCAAGCTGTTGGGCCGGCTGCGCTTCCGCACCAGCTACGGTCAGAACCAGCACGCCCACGCCATCGAGACGGCCAGGCTGGCGGCGATGATCGCTGCCGAGCTGGGGGCGAACGTCGAAGTGGCCCGCCTGGGCGGGTTGCTGCATGATATCGGCAAGGCGGTGGACTTCGAGATGGAAGGCACCCACGCCCTGATCGGCGCCAACCTGGCCCGCCGCTACGGCGTTCCCGAAGCAGTGGTGCACTGCCTGGAGTCTCACCACCACGAGACCGAGCAACAGAGCCTGGAGGCGATCATCGTCGAGGCGGCGGACGCCATCTCCGGGGCGCGGCCCGGCGCCCGACGCGAGAGCCTGGAGCACTATATCAAGCGCATCCAGGCCCTGGAAGACCTGGCCTCCTCTTTCCCTGGCGTGGCCGAGACCTACGCTATCCAGGCTGGACGGGAGATCCGCATCATTGTCAAGCCGGAACAGGTGGACGACCTGGGGGCGATCCAGCTCTCCCGCGACATCGCCCGCAAGGTCGAGGAGGGAATGGAGTACCCCGGCCAGATCAAGGTGACGGTGATCCGCGAGACGCGGGCGGTGGATTTTGCCAAGTAGGATTTGGAAGTGGGAAGTGGGAAGTAAGACTTCCAACCTCTAACCTCCAACCTCCGACATCCAACCTCTAACTCCCAGCCTCCACCAACCGGCGGATACGGATACGCTGGGCGCGCAGCCAGCGACGCGGCCCCAGGATCGCCCGCCCGAATTCGGGAGGGCGGTCAGGCAGCCGCTGGAGTTTCCCTTCGGCCACCAGCCGCTCCCAGAAGGCGAGGAAGCGCTGTTCCAGCTCCTCGTCGTCGAACTCCTGGCCCCGCGCGGCGACCTCGCGGGCCAGTTGTTCGATGTAGGCGGCGGTCTCGTTCAGCAATGTCTCCACAGGCTCGAACACCAGTCCCCAGCCATAGACCGGGTCCAGTGGCATCGAGCCGAACTCCATCGGCGAAGGCGGGCGGGACTGGATCGTCTCATCACTCATCAGCACTCACCGCGAATGTCGCTTCCAGCAGCTCCTGCCGTTCCGCAGCGGTCATTGGCCGCGGGCGGGCATAATCCTCCAGCATCGCCGTGCGCAGCTCCACACTTAGCAGCCGCCCGTCGTAGAAGATCAGCCGGTCAATGAACTCCTGGCGCGTCCCCAGCGACCACATCTGATCGAAGAACAGGTTGCCCAGCCCGTAGTGGATGAAGGCTCCGGCGTGGAAGTCGAATCCCTGGGGCTGGTGCGCCTGGCTGCCCTGGACAACCACCGCGCCAGCCTCGGCAATGGCGCGGAACTGCTCTTCCTGTCCTGCCGTGGGGAAGTACTCGTAGGTCTCGTAGGCCTGTACCGTGACGATCGGTAGCCAGCCCGCGTCCCGCAGCGCGGTCACGCGGGCCAGGAACTGTGCCCATGCCTCGGGGAAGTAGGCCGGGTTGCAGGGATTGGCGCCGGGCGAGTCCTCCGTCGCCAGGGCGATGCTGCCGGCGGGGTCGAAGGTGTTGCAGCCCAGGAAGGCCAGCCGGTTGGGCCCGAGGGTGACGGTCAGGGGGCGGGTGGCCTCGGCCAGGTTCTCCCCCCCGCCGAACCAGCGCCAGCCGCGCTGGCGGAACAGGTCGAGCGTGTGTAGGTTCGCCGCCCGACCGTAGTCGTTGTTGTGATTGCCGGTCAGCTCGACGATGTCCACCCCCACCGCGTCCAGCAGTTCGATGTACCGTTCGTGGGAACAGAAGGCCATCGTCTCCTGCGGCGGCGGCACGGGGCAGTCGGGAGTGAAGGAAACCTCATTGCTGACGTGGGTCAGGTCCGCCTGGCGCAGCCAATCGCCGATGTCCTGCGCCGGGAAGGTCACCCCGCGCTCCTCCATCGTCCGCGCCGTCGCCCGCGTCAGCGCCGTGACGCCGGTCATCACCACCACGCTCATCCGCTCCTCATCCCGGTTAGCGAAGGCGGTGGGAAGGAAGGCAAGCGTGTCGGGGCGGTTGGTGTGCAGGAACAGCGGCACGACCAGCCCGTAGGGGCGACCCTCTGTGGTCGCCCCCTCCGTGGTCGCCCCCTCCGTGGTCGCCCCCGTGGGCGGGCACGGAGGCCCGCCCATACGGGGTGACGGCGGGGCGGGCCTTGTCGGGGGCGGGCACGGAGGCCCGCACTACGGATACACACGGGGCTGTCATGAACGAAACTATCGTTGCTCAGGTCAGTGGAATCAAGCGTCGTCACGTCCTGGATCTGCTGGCGCGGCGCAACGTCGTGGCTTGTGGCGTGGGCTATAAGATCCGCCAGGGCGTGCGTACCGACGAGCTCGGCCTGGTCGTCTCGGTGACACACAAGGTCCACCCCTCGGCCCTCTCGCCGGCGGACCTCGTCCCGCCGGAGCTGGACGGGGTGCGCACCGATGTCGTGGAGACCGGCGTGCTGCGGGCGCTGCAAGGGCCGACGGAACGCTGGCGACCGGTGGTCCCGCCGGGCGTTTCCATCGGCCACATCGCCATCACCGCCGGCACCTTTGGCTGCCTGGTGCGACGGGGCGAGGAGGTCTTCATCCTGTCCAACAACCACGTCCTGGCCGATGGGAACAGGGGTCGAGTAGGGGATGCGATCCTCCAGCCCGGCGCGGCGGATGGGGGGACGTCAGCCGACCGGATCGCCGAACTGGCGGAGTTCGTGCCGTTGGACTTCGGCAGCAGCGCGCCGGAGTGCTCGCTGGCCCGCTCGTTGGTGGAGGCCCTGAACTGGCTGGCTGCTCTGCTGGGTTCCCGTCACCGCCTGCAGGCGGTGCAGCAGACGCCCGGCATCAACCGGGTAGATGCGGCGCTGGCCCGCCCGCTGGACCGGCAGCAGGTCAGCAGCGAGATCCTGGTCATCGGCACGCCGACGGGGGTGGGGACAGCGACGCTGGGCACGCGGGTGCAGAAGCACGGTCGCACGACCGGTTACACAACCGGCACGATCACCCAGATCGATGCCACCGTGCGCGTGGATTACGGCGGTCCGTCGGCGTTGTTCGAGGGGCAGTGGGTCGCCTCGCCGATGAGCCAGCCGGGTGACTCCGGCTCAGCGGTGCTGGACGAGGAGCGGCGGGTGGTGGGGTTGCTCTTCGCCGGTTCCGACGCGACCACGATCATCAACCCCATCGCCGATGTGCTGGCGGCGTTGCGCGTGGAGGTGGTGACGGGGTGACGCGGTGACGGGGTGACGCGGTGATGGGGTGACGCGGTGACGGGGTGACGCGGTGATGGGGTGACGCGGTGACGGGGTGACGCGGTGATGGGGTAACACGAGGAGATCCTCCGTATCCCCGTATCTCCGTGTCTCCGTATCTCCGTGTCTCCGTGTCCCCGCGTCTCCGTGTCTCCGTATCACTCCACGCCCGCCGCTCGGTTCTCCTCCTCGGCCACGCGGATGCCCTCCTGCTCGTTCACCCGCGTGAGTAGGAGGATCCCGCCGATGAAGAAGATGATCAGGGCGACGATGCTCAATCGGCTGGAGCCGGTCAACTGGCCGACGACGGCGAAGAGGGCCGGCCCGGCGATGCCGGCGAACTTGCTGGAGACGTCGTAGAAGCCGAAGAACTCCGCGCTGCGCGCTTTAGGCACCATCAGCCCGAACAGGCTGCGGCTGAGCGCCTGCGTCCCGCCCTGCACCATCCCCACGGCGAACGCCAATACCCAGAAGTGCCAGGCCTGGCTCATGAAGTAGCCGGCGATGGCGATCAACGTATACCACCCCAGTCCCAGCATGATCGCCCGCTTGGTGCCGATCTTGCTGCTGAACTTGCCGAAGAGCAGGGAGAAGGGGATGCCGACGAACTGGGTCAGCAGCAAGGCGCCGATCAGGTCAATCATGCCGATGCCGATCTCCGATCCGTAGATGGTGGCCATCTTGATGATCGTACCGATGCCGTCGTTGTAGAGCCAGAAGGCGATCAGGAAGAGGAAGAGCTGGCGGTACTTGCGCATCTCGTGGAAGGTCTGTCCCAGGCGGCGGAAGCCGGCGGTGACCGGGTTGACCCCCGCGCCGATGCCGGCCAGATTGGCCGGCGGTTCCGGAACCTGGCGCAGCAGCGGGATGGTGAACAGTGCCCACCAGATGGCGACGGTGAGGAAGGAGAGGCGCGGTCCCAGCGTGCGGTTGGCCCAAATGACCTGGATCATGAGGATATTGAGCGCCAGGAGGATCCCGCCGCCCAGGTAGCCCAGCGCGTACCCTTTCGAGGAAACGAAGTCAATGTCCTTCGGGCGGGCGACGTGGGGTAGGAGGGCGTCGTAGAAGACGTAGGACCCGCTCAGGCCGATGGATCCGAGGAAGAAGAGCGCCAGGGCCAGGAACCACCCGCCGGTGTCCACGAAGAACATCAGCGCGGTGGCCAGGATGCCGATGGCGGCGAAGATCGTCAACAGCCGCTTCTTCCCGCCCGTGTAGTCGGCGATGCTGCCCAGGATGGGGGCCAGCAGCGCGGCGACCAACAGGGCGATGGCGTTGGTGTACCCCCAGTAGACGGTCGCGGTGTTGCCGGCCAATCCCGCGGCGACGACCTGCTCGAAGTAGACGGGTAGCACGGCGGCCTCGATGGTGGTGGAGAATCCAGAGCTGCCCCAGTCATACAGACACCAGGCATTGATGATCCGACGGTAGATACGTTCGGCGTCCGATTTGATGTCCACCTTTGTCCTCCTGCCGGGATGATTGGGCGCGATTGTACTGCATCTTTCCGGTGGCGCAAATGGCGTCTCTACCCGTAACTGCTCCCTCCCGGTAACTGCTCACCCTCCCGCAGGTTGGGGTGCAATTGGCAGTCCGAATCGTACTTCCATGGCCGCTCCGATTCGTTGCTCGGTTGCTTCCGAACCTGCGGGAGGGTGAGCTGAGCAGTTACCTCTACCCGTAAACAGTTCCCTTGCGGGACGAACTGTGTTAGAATCCGGGCCGGAGGTGAACGCGATGGGAGCGGAGAGGGAGCGACCGTTGACGGGAGGTGGTGTGCCCTCCTCCACATCGGACGAGCGCACGTGGGCGGCGCTGGCCCATGCCAGCGCACTGTTGAACTTGGTGATGAGCGGGGTAGGAGGGGCGATCGGCGCGTTGGTGATCTGGCTGACCCAGAAGGACAGGTCGCGCTGGGTGGCCTTTCATGCCTTGCAGTCCCTGGTCTTCCAGACGGCCCTGTTTCTGGTCACCGTGGTGTTCGTGGGCGTGATCTGGGTATTGGGATTCGCCTTCAGCTTCGCCACCGTGGGCTTCGGCACGTTCATCGCTGTGCCGATCATGATCGCCAGCTTGTTCCTGGCCATGGTGCTGATGCTCGGCGGGCTGGTCTACTCGCTCTACGGCGCGTACCAGGTCTACGAGGGGCGCGAGTTTCGCTATTTCTGGATCGGCGATTGGGCGGCGGAACGGGCCTTCCGGCAGTAGGGACGCGGAGACGCGGAGACGCGGAGACGCGGAGACACGGAGACACGGTGACGCGGTGATACGGAGCATCCTTCGTGTCACCGTGTCACCGTGTCACCCCCTCACCGTGTCACCCCCTCACCGCGTCACCCCCTCACCGCGTCACCCCCTCACCGTGTCACCCCCTCACCGCGTCACCGCGTCACCGCAGACATACCACCTCATCTGCCCTTTCCTCATGCTCCGCACCTCGCCCCGTACCTGCAGCCAGTCCAGGTGGCCGATGACCTCGGATATGGCCAGGAAGCGATTCATCGGGTCGAGGTCGGGGTACAGGAGGACGCTGATCTGGTAGGCTGTGCGCGGCTCGTCGCGCAGATGGGACAGGATATGTTGAGCGCGTTCCTCGTGGAAAGCCAGGCGCTCGGTGATGAGGGTGTGGTGATCGAGGATGGGCGGGCCGTGGCCCGGCAGGGCCCGCTCGATCGGCAGGCGGGCGACGCGCTGGAGCTGTGCCAGGTAGTCCATCAGCCGTCGCGGCCGGCGCGCACCCTGACGCTCCGGCGGCTCGACGATCGGGTTGGACGAGATGTCGCGCAGCAGGTGGTCGCTGGAGAGGAGCAACTGCCGCTGTGGCTGGTACAGGCAGATCAGCCCACCGGTGTGACCGGGGGTATGGAGCACCTGCCACTCGTCTTCGCCCAGGCGGACGGTCATCCCATCCGTCAGCGGCCCGTCGGGATGGACAGGTTGTCCGAACTGTCCGTAGCCCTGGCGGGTCTGGGCGAAGCGGAGGAGCGTGTCCGCCGGCACGCCGGCGCGGCGCATCAGGGCGGCGTAGAAAGCCAGCCGCCGCGCCCGTTCGGTGACATAGTCGGCCAGTTCGGCGAAGTTGAGCGGGTGGGTCAGTACTTTGGCCCCTGACCGTTCCACCAGCTCCGCTGCCAGTCCGCAATGGTCGCTGTGGGTGTGGCTGAGGATGATCCGGCGCAGGTCGGACAGGCGGTAGCCCAGCGCGGCCAGGCCATCTTCGAGCGCCTGGCGGGCCGGGGCGAAGCGCGGGCCGGTGTCGAACAGCGTCAGCGCATCACCCTCGGCCAGGTAGAGGTTCACCGGTCCCACGGGGAAGGGAGTGGGGACGGTGATGCAGTGCAGGTAGGGGGGAGACGCGGTGGCGCGGTGAGGGGGTGACGCGGTGACGCGGTGAGGGGGAGGCGCGGTGACGCGGTGAGGGGGAGACGCGGTGACGCGGAGACGCGGGGAAAGGATATTTTTTGTCTTCATATCGTCACCGTGTCACCGCGTCACCGTGTCACCGCGTCACCGTGTCACCGCGTCCCCGCGTCCCCCCGCGAGCGCACGAGCAGCGTCCATGTTCCCTTCTGCACCGTCTCGCCGCGTTGGTTGAGGAGGGCGGCGTCGAAGGTCACGAACCCTCCGCCGAGGCGGGGCAGTTCTTTCTTTTGGGCGACCTCGGCGCGCAGGTGGACGGTATCGCCGAGGTAGATGGGGGCGCGGAACTTCCAATCCACGCCGATCAGCGCCTCGGCGGTGCCGACCAGGAAGCCGGTCTGCCAGGCCAATCCGCTGGCAATGGACAGGCCGAGCAGTCCGTGGGCGATGCGCTGGCCGAACGAGGTGGTCTTCGCATAGTCAGCATCCACGTGCAGGGGATTGTCGTCGCCCGACAGATCGGCAAAGCGAAGGACGTCCGCCTCGGTGATGACCCGTTCGGCGCTCTCGCGGACGGTGCCGATGGTCATATCCTCGAAGTATAGGCCCGTTGGCTTGGTCATGGTGTTCTCCTCGTCTACTGGTACTCCACCCGCACCCCTTTGGCCCGGCTCAGCCCCCACTCCAGCAGAAAGATGAGCAGCACGAAGGGCAGGTCGAGCAGCACAGTCAGCCCGCAGGCGATGGCCAGCCAGCGCAGGGCGCCGGCGAGCGGTGCCACGGCGCCCAGCGCGGCCATCAGCGCGACGGTGAGGGCCAGGGAGACAGCGACGACCGGCCAGGCGCGCATGTCCGAACGGCTGGGGAGCATGGTGTTGCTGATCGAGAAGGCCAGGTAGGCCCAGACCCAGAAGTCGCGGGCGTGGGTGGCAGCGCGCAGGCCGTCGAGGACGGCGACCCAATCGCCCGTGCTCAGTGCCGCGCCCGCTGCCCCCAGTCGCAGCATCACCCCGCCGATCAGCAGCAGCGCCAGGCAGCCGGTCAACAGGGGGGCCAGGCCGATGATCGCCGTGCGCACGGGGCCGGTCGCCTCGACCGGCACGAAGCCGAGCTGGATGCGCCCCTCGGCGCGGGCCGGGCGGAGGGCGATCCGTCCCACCCGCACTCCTACCAGCAGGGCGGCGAGGGCATGGCTGGCCTCGTGGAGGACGATGCCGGGCAGCAGGGGCAGGGAATAGAGCTCGACCGCCGCATCCGGGTGCCCCGTGACCAGCAAAGCGACTCCCTGGAGGTGACGATGGGTCTGCTGCTCCAGCCACAGGAGCGCGACGAGGGCGGCGGCGAACCAGGCGAGCGGGGTCCAGTCCATGCGTGGATCGCTTATCGCGGATTGCTCATCGCTGCGCGGAGGCGAGGGTCTGGTGGACAATAGCGGCGAAGTCGCCGGCCTTCAGGCTGGCTCCGCCGACCAGGGCGCCGTCAATCTGCGGCTCGCGGAGGAACTCGGCCCAGTTCGCCGGGGTGACCGAACCGCCGTACTGGATGCGGATAGTCTCGGCAACCTGCGGGCCGTACAGGCTGGCGAGAGTAGCGCGGACCGCGCCGCCGATGATGCGGGCGGCATCGGGGCCGTGGGCCGGCACGCCGGTGCCGATGGCCCAGATCGGCTCGTAGGCCACGACGACGGCGCGGGCCTGTTCGGCGGCGACCCCGGCGAAGGCCGCGCGCACCTGCGCGCCGACGACCGCCTCGGTTTCCCCGGCCTGGTTCTGGGCCAGGTTCTCTCCCACACAGACGATCGGCGTCAGGCCGTGGGCCAGCGCGGCGCGGAGCTTGCGGTTGACCATCTCGTCCGTCTCGCCGAAGAGCGTCCGTCGCTCCGAGTGACCGATGATCACACAGTCGCACAGGCCGGCCAGCATGCGCGGCGAAACCTCTCCGGTGAAGGCGCCGCTCTCTTCCCAGTACATATCCTGCGCGCCGAGGCGGATCGCGGAACCATCCAGCGCCCGACGCACAGCGTCCAGGGCCGGGAAAGGTGGGCAGACCGCTATCTCGACCCCGGCGACTCCCTCCAACAGGGAGCGCAGCTCACTTACCAGGGCCACCGCCTCGGTGATGGTCTTGTTCATCTTCCAATTGCCGGCGATGAAGGGAATGCGCATAGGGCTTTTGTCCTCCAGAATGGGATGATCGGCTCCGGTGGGCCGATTATCATGGTGTAGCGGCTATCTCGAGGGTCCGACTCAGAGTGTTGTTCAGCTCTGTAGCCAGAGGCTCTCCCACCTGATCCCAGTGGCCGGTCAGCCACGTGCGGGCGTCTTCCAGAGCCTGGATGGTTCGTTCTCGCTCCCCGGCTGCCCACGACAGGCGAGCAGCCTCGGCCAGGGTTCTGAACTCGCGGCGCAGGTTGGCGTCGGGGATCTGCAGGGAGAGAAGCAGCAGGTCACGGCAGCCCATCGCGACGGCGATCTGTTGTTGCAGGCCCATTCGACCGGCCAGTTCCTCAATATGCTGGCGCAGGAACGGCGAGAGTTCATCCTGCCCTGCTGCCATTTCCAGCTCCCGTTGCGCGGTCTCTAGATCGCCCTCCTGGTAGGCACAGAGGGCAAAGCCGAGGTGGACCCATGGCGACTGCGGGTCGAGTTGCCGCGCGTTCTCCAGTTCCGGGCGGGCGACGGTACAGGGTTTGCCCTGGGCCAGGGCGAGCAGGGCGGCGTAGGCGTGAGGCAGGGCGGAGCCCGGCATCGCCTGCTGCATCCAGGTCAGTTCCTCGTTGGCCGCTTCCCAGTCCTCCAGCGACAGGGCCAGCTCGGCCCGTCGCCAGTGCAGTTGGGGGTTCTCCGGGTTCGCCGCCAACCCGCGTTCGTAGAGGGCCATCGCTCGCGGCAGGTCGCCCGACTTGAAGAGCAGGTCGCCGGCCTCCAGGTAGGCATCAACCAGGTGCGGGTCGGCCTGGATCGCCTGCTCGTACAGGCTCACGGCAGTAGCGGCGTTGCCTTCCGTCGTCGCGGCTCGCGCCTCCTCCATCAGCTGAGCTGGCGGGAGGGGAGCTACAGGGGAGGATGGGGTAAGCGGGGGCCTGCGCCGTTCCTGGCCGCCGCTCAGGACGGCCAGCATGCCCAGACAAAGGCAGAGGAAGGCGATCACGCCGACCACGACCCAGGGCCAGCGGCGTTTTCGCCGCTGCACCGGTTGCCTGACCTTGACGACGGGCTGCGGGGGTGGGGACTGCGGGCCCGTCGGTGTGGGGGGGACGGCCTCGGGGGCAGCGGCGGGGACGGCCACGGTAGGGGCTGGGGCGGCGACCGTCTCGGCAGGCGGCGTTCCCAGCGCCTCGCGGAAGGCAGCGACCATCTCCGCGATGGTGGCGAAGCGGTCGGCGGGATCCTTGGCCAGCGCCTTCAGCAGTGCCCGCTCGATCGGCTCGGAGAGGGCCGGGTTGAGGCTGCGCGGCAGGGGCAGGGGGGTGAAAATGTGGTCGTGGACGATGGCGTAGGGCGTGTCGGCCTGGTAGGGGACGCGCCCGACCAGCATCTCGTAGAGCACCACGCCCAGCGAGTAGATGTCGGTGCGGGCGTCCAGTTGCGGTTCGGCGCGGGCCTGTTCGGGGGAGATGTACTGGGGCGTGCCGACCATCATGTCCCGCGATAGGGTCGTCTCTCCCGCCTCCGCCATCCGCGCCAAGCCGAAGTCGGTCAGGTAGATCTGTCCGCCTGGGGTGAGGATGATGTTCGAGGGCTTGATGTCGCGGTGGAGGATGCCCTGGCGGTGCGCGTAGGTCAGCGCGCTGCCCACCGCTTCCAGCACGCGCAGGGTCTCTTCCGCGTCGAGCCGACCGCGCTGCAGGCGGGCCTTCAGCGTCTCCCCCTCGATGAAACGCATCACCAGGTAGGGTTGTCCCTGGTGCTCGGCGAAATCGTAGATCGGGACGATGTGGGGATGGTCCAGCCGGGCGACGATGCGCGCCTCGCGCTGGAAGCGGGCCAGGAAGTTCGGGTCCTCCAGGAAAGCGGGGTGGAGGACCTTCAGGGCGACGTAGCGGTCCAGGCTGGGGTGGTAGGCCTTGTAGACGGTGGCCATCCCCCCCTGGCCCAGCTTTTCGACGATCCGGTAGGATCCGACGTTCTCACCAGTAGCGAAGGACATTGCTCCCTCCCAGGTCGTATCTACCTACCCCCTACCCTCCCGCAGGTTAGAAAGTAGCTGGCGGGAGGGCAAGCAGCTCATTGCGGCGCACTCCAGTGCGGAGATTGCGCCAGAACCTGCGGGAGGGTAGGCAGTACCCCAGGTCTTACCCTGCCGCAATTATAGCACAATAATTCCGTAGGGCGAAGCATTGGCCCCCCTCCCGCAGGTTCGGCAGTGACCGGGCAATGCATCGGAGTGGCTTGCGGGAGGGTGAGCAGTGATGCGAACCGCTTGCATCTGCCGTGGCTTTGCAGTATGATTGCGTCAACCATTTCACGCAGCCAACGCCCCGGCATCGCAGGAGGGAACGATGGGCGAAGCACCGAGACTGCTGGCGATCCTCTCCGACCAGCCGGCCGACGAAGACCGGCTGGAGTTCGACCCCTACGCCAGGACGCTGGCCGAGATCGTCGCCGACCCGGCCACCGACACCCCCCTGACCATCGGCGTCTTTGGCTCGTGGGGCGCGGGCAAGACCAGCCTGATGCGCATGGTGCGCAACCGCCTGGAGGCCACGGCGAACAGCGACTTTCCCATCCGCACGGTCTGGTTCAACGCCTGGCTCTACAGCCGCGAGGAGGCCCTCTGGCGCGCGCTCATCTCCCGCGTGCTGGAGACCGTGCGCCGCTTTGCTCTCGACGACGCGGCGCGGAAGGAGCTGCGCCAGTTGGAGGCGCGCCTCTATCCCCCTGCCGCCCCGACGGGCAGCCAACTGACCCTGCCCCGCGGCCGCCTGCCGGAGCTGGGCGACGCCTCGCTGCCCACGCTCACCGGCCTGGAGCTGCTGCGCCGCCAGGCAGAGCGGGAGGGGGACCAGGCGATGACCTCACGGCTGGAAGAGATCATCGCTGACGTCGAGGAAAGCCAGGCGCTCACCCGCCGCGACCAGATCGCCGCCCTGGACGACTTTCGCCGCCACTTTGAGGACATCAGCCGCCGCTGCATCCTGCCCCACGGCCGGCTGGCCGTCTTTGTGGACGACCTGGACCGCTGCCTGCCCGACAAGGCGATCGAGGTGCTCGAGGCGGTCAAGCTCTTCCTGGATGTCTGCGGCGTCATCTTTGTCCTGGGGGTGGACCGCGAGGTGATCGAGGCCGGCATCCGCGTCCGCTACGCCGACTATGAGACGCTGATCGACGGCGCGCGCTACATGGAAAAGATCGTTCAGATCCCCTTCAACCTCCCGCCCATACCGCCGCGGGCGGTCGAGGGCTATGTCCACCAGGTGACCAGCGGCGGGCTGCCCGACCCGCGCTGCGAGCGCCTCTTTAGCGTTGGGCTGGAGGCCAACCCGCGCCGCATCAAGCGCACGCTGAACGTCTTTCTGCTCCTCTGGCGGCTGGCGCAGAACCGCGAAGAGCTGCGCCAGTCGATCAAGCCGGTGCGCCTGGCCAAGCTGGTCGTCATCCAGCAGTACTATCCGCGCCTCTATGCCCTGCTGACCCAGGGCCCGCACTACCTGGGCGACCTGGAGCGCCGCTTCCGCGAGACGGCGCGGGAGGGACCAGAAGGCGAGGCACTCCCCCGCCTGCGGGAGAGGGAGACGGGAGGTGAGGAACTCCCCCTCTCCCGCTTGCGGGAGAGGGGGATGGGGGGTGAGAAGCTCCCCCACTTGCGGGAGGGGGAGACAGGGGGTGAAGAGCTCCCCCTCTCCCGCTTGCGGGAGAGGGGGGCGGGGGGGGAGGGTCAAATCTCCGCCGGCCCGCTGGCCGAGTTCCTGTCCATCGGCCTGCTGCGCGACCTGCTCACCTGCACCGCGCCCGACGAGCCGGACGCCAACTTTGCCGACCTGCCCCCGGCCGGCGTGCTGGAGTACATCTACCTGACCCGCAGCGCGGTGGAGGAGAAGGCGGTCGAGGCCGAGGTTGCCCGCCTGCCCTTCGAGCCGCAGATGGTCGTCATCCCCGCCGGGCCCTTCCTGATGGGCACGCCGCCTTCCCAGGTGGACGAGCTGCTCCGCCTGCTACAGGCAGAGTACAAGGACGCAAAACGCGAGATGGTCGAGCGAGAGGTGGGCCAGCACGAGGTGACCCTGCCGGCCTACGCCATCTCGCGCTACCCGATCACCAACGCCGAGTTCGCCCGCTTCATCGAGGACGGCGGGTACGCGGCGCGCGAGCACTGGACCGAAGCCGGTTGGAAGCAGAAGGAGAGCGAGGGCTGGACGCAGCCGCGCT
>DAOTYW010000094.1:0-4997 GCA_034434755.1 Anaerolineae bacterium
CACCCGCCGGCCCAGCTCTTCGACCGGCGGGCGGAACGGCTGACGGCGCAGCGCGCCGACCACGCCCATCGCCACCAACTGCTGCGCCTGGGCCATCGCCGAACGCCCGTTCCCACTCCCCCAGACCACCTCACCGCGCAGGTTGACCTGCTCCAGCAGTTCGGGATTGAGACCGGCGTCGGTCATCATGCGGCGGAACGGGGCCTGCAAGCGCAGGTCGGTGCAGCCGGCCAGCAGCACGCGGTTCAGGTTCTCCGCCCGCACCGCCGCGGCCACCGCCGCCAGTCCCTCGCCGGCGAACCCGCCGTCCACTACCTGGGCCAGGGCGACGTCGGGCAGGGAGCGGGCATAGGCCGCGACCGCCTCCAGGTCGAGCGCGCCGGCCAACTGACCGCCGCAGTCGTAGAGGAACACACCGACGCGAGGCGCCTCCCAGGTCACATCTCGTTCCTCAGGCAGGCGAGCGGGCGGGCGGGTCGCCCGCCCTGCGGGAGCGAGCAGACGGACGGCGCTGGCGGCGGCAGAGGAGGCCTCGACCACCGTCTCCGGGATGTCCTTCGGCTCGCGGAAGGCGCCGCTCAGGAAGACGCCGGGGCGGGAGCTGGCGTCTGGGGCGAACGGGCGGTTAACGCCGAAGCCGTACTCGTTCAGCGCCACGCCCAGCCCCTGGCCTAGCTCCTGCACGCCCGTCGGCGCGCCGAAGCCGACCACCAGCACGACCATGTCGAACTCTTCCTCGCACGGACGGCCGTCCTCGGCGATGAAGTTGACCAGCAGATCGCGGCTCTGCTGGAACTGATGTACCGACGAGACCATGCTGCGCCGATAGGTCACGCCCGGCAACCGTTCTACACCCTCGAAGTAGGCGTCGAAGTCCTTGCCGTGGGCGCGGATATCCATGTAGAAAACCGTCACCTCCAGGTCGCGCTGCAGGCTCTTAGCCACCTTGACCTGCTTGGCGGTGTGCATGCAGCAGACGGAGGAGCAGTACCCCCGGCCGATGGACACGTCGCGGGAGCCGACGCACTGGATGAAGGCGATGCGCCGCGGCGGCTTGCCATCCGACGGGCGGAGGATGTGCGCGCCGGTCGAGCCGGCCAGGCTGACCATGCGCTCGAACTGGATGCTGGTAACGACGTTGTCGTAGTGGCCGAAGCCGAACTCGCCCTTCAGCCGGGCGTCGAACGGCTCGAAACCAGGGCTGAGGATCACCGCCCCCACCGGCAGCTCGCTCTCGAACGGCTGCATCTCCAGGTCAATCGCCGCCGTGGGGCAGACCGCGACGCACTGGCCGCAGCGGGTGCAGACGGCCGGATCAATTACGTAGGCGCCGGGGACGGCGCGCAGCGGCGGGCGGTAGATCGCCTTCTCCCTGTGCAGCGCGCCCTCGTACTGGCTGGGCCGCTCGACCGGGCAGACCGGGACGCAGAGGCCGCAGTCTATGCAGCGCTCGACCGAGACGTAGCGCGGCTTGTGCCGCACCCGCGCTGTGAATGCCCCCGGCTCACCCTCCAGAGCGATGACCTCCGCATACGGCAAGATCTCGATGTTGGGGTGCAGTTGGCACTCGAAGGTCGGGCAGTAGGCCGCTCGACCGGGCAGCATGTGACAGATGCCGCAGGAGTCGGTCGGGAAGGTGCGGTCGAGCAGGTGCAGCGAACCGCCGATCGCCGGGCCGCTATCCAGCAGGTAGACCCGGTGGCCGGCCTGAGCCAGCAGCAGCGCCGACTGCATCCCGCCGATCCCGCCGCCGACTACCAGCACAGCAGCACCGGGTTGGAGTCTGTCGTTGGAATTGGCCATTCCTCGCATCCTCTCTGGAGTCCGATGTTCATTTCAGCCCGCGGGCTGCCAATACCGGGCGGGGGTCAATGCCGTGCTTGCCGAACCACTTCCCCACCTCCGGCACGTCGAAGGCCAGGCCCATCAGTTCCGTGAAGTAGAGTGCCGGGATCTTCTGCGCCTGGGACTGGCGGGTATCGAGGTTCATCTGGCACATGCCACAGGCGCAGGCGATGACGTCGGCGCCGGCCTCCTGGGCCGCCTGGGCCAGCCGCGTGGAGAGCTGGATCACCACGTCGGCGCGGGTCAGCGCCAGGCTCACCCCGCAGCAGTCCACCTTGTACGACCAATCCACCGGCTGCGCGCCCAATGCCTCCATCAAGTTGTCCATCACCATCGGGTGTTCGGGGTCGTCCCAGCCGGTGAACTCCGGCGGGCGCACCAGCACGCAGCCGTAGTAAGAGGCCACGCGCAGCCCGCTCAGCGGTCGCTTGACCCGCCCGCGGACGCGCTCCAGCGCCTCAGGCGCGCCGAAGATCTCCAACAGGTGACGGGCGTGCGGCTGGCCGGTGTAACGGAAACCCAGCAGGCCCTCCATCTCCTGTCGCCAGGCCTCGTCCTCGCGCAGCCGCCGGTCGGCCAGGAGGATATGCTGATAACAGGCCGGGCACGGCGCGACCACGTCCAGCCCCTCCTGCTGCGCGATGGCCATGTTGCGCGCCGGCAGGCTGTACGAAAGCTCGTGGTTCAGGCTGTGCGCCGACGAAGCCCCACAGCAGTTCCAATCCTCCAGCTCGACCAACTCGATGCCCAGCGCTTCGCAGACCGCATCGGTCGAAAGGCCGAACTCGATGCCGGTGGTGGCGATGGTACATCCAGGATAGTAGCTGTACCTCACTTTCCCACCTCCGTCGAAGAACGGCTCGTTTCGTACAGCTTGCGCACCTGGGCCAGCCCGCGGACCCGCTCCGGCAGGCTGAGGATCTTGCCCTTGACGAGCAGCGTCAGGCCGACGCCAATGTCGGCCTTCAGATCACTGCCGAACGGACTGCGCAGCTTGTACTCCGCCAGCATGGACAGCTCATGCACCCGTCCCCACAGGCGGATGCTATCCAGGAAGGCGCGGTGGAAGTTGAAGATGACCGTGTCCGGCTTGTAACCCTCGCTCATCGCCATTGCGCGCAGCGTGTCATACATCGGGGCCAGACGGATATGATTGGGGCAGCGCGTGCCGCAGGTCTCGCAGCCCACGCACAGCCAGATCGCCGGGCTGCTGAGCACGACATCCTTCTGTCCCAACTGGATGAGACGGATAACCTGGGCTGGCTTGAGGTCCATCGCGTAGGCCACCGGGCAGCCGGCGCTGCACTTCTGGCAGAAGTAACAGCGCATCAGCGGCTCCCCGCAGCGCTCCTGGACCGTCCGACCGAAGGTCAGAGTAGGTTCGTAGGCGATCGCCATGCGCATCTCCTCTGTCAACTAGAACTGGCCGGAATTGTCCACCAGAGGGTAGACCAGGACAGCCATGTCCATCGTGTCACCGTCGGTGGTGATGAAGTAGTCGCGCAAGATGACTTCCTGGCGGAAGCCCATATCGAGGAAACCCTGGATCACCTGGGCGTGGGCGGTGACGATCTCGCCGTACAACTGCTGCAGCCCCAGACGGCGGGCGATCTCGATCAGGCTCTGCATCATCAGCGTGCCGATGCCCTGACGGCGATGCTCGCGGTCGAGGAAGATACGCACCCAGGCGATGTGGCTGTGGTGATGCTCGCCGAAGTGCAGGGTCGCGTCCCCCACCAGCTTATCGCCGACGAAGGCGACCAGCGGGAAAACCCGCCGATAGTCCAGGTGATCCACCCAGGCCGCCACCACCTGCGGGTCTGCCGCGTCGCTGCGGAACCACTCCACATCCTCCCTGGGTGAGCGGGCGAACAGGTCAATCAAGGCCTGTTTGTCCTCCTTCTGCAACGGACGCAAGAGCAGGCGCGAGCCGTCGGGCAGCGTCTTCACCTTCCTATACCGGATGACCTGATCCCACACATCGTTCATGCGAACCTCCTTTCCGCCAGGACATCGGCCATCGCCAGCACCTGCCCCGGCTCCCAGTTATGGACGCGGCTGGCCTTGTTCGGGCAGGCCACGACACAGGCTCCGCAGGTCTGGCAGAGCGCCGCGTTGACGGTCGCCACCCGCCGCAGCGGGTGCACCTCCCGCGCCCCATAGGGGCAGGCCGCCACGCAGGCCCCACAGGCGGAGCACAATTCCTCGACCACATACGCGACGGTCGGTTCCTGGACCATCTCCTCCTGGGCGAACAACTGCAACACCTTGGCCGTCGCGCCGCCCGCCTGGGCCACTGCCTCCGGGATGTCCTTCGGGCCCTGCCCGACCCCGGCCAGGAAGACGCCGGCGGTCAGGCTCTCCACCGGGCGCAGCTTCGGGTGGGCCTCGCTGTAGAAACCGTAGGCGTCCACCTGGATGTGCAGGGTCTGGGCAACAGTGACCGCCTGGCGGCTGGGCAGCATTGGCGTTGCCAGCACCACCAGGTCGGCCTCCACCTCGACCGGGCGGCCGACCAGCGTGTCGGCGCCCCAGACGACCACCCGCTCGCCGCGGCGGAAGATCTTGCTCACCTTGCCGCGCAGGTAGAGGACATCGTAGTCCTCCATCGCCCGCTGGACGAACTCATCATAGCCCTTGCCGCCGGAGCGGATGTCAATGTAGAAGACGTAGGCCTGACCGTCCGGCACGCGCTGCTTGAACATCGTCGCCTGCTTGGCAACGGTCATGCAACAGACCTTCGAGCAATAGGAAACGCCGTGTTCGGGGTCGCGCGAACCAGCGCACTGGACGAAGACCACCTCGCGGGGGACGCGGCCATCAGACGGGCGGCGCAGTTCGCCGCCGGGCCTGAGCATCTCCTCGAACGTCAGCCCGTCCACCACATCCGGCACGCCTCCGCTGCCGTACTCCGGCAACCGTTCCAGCGGGTAGGGATCCCAACCGGTGGCGACGACGATGGCGCCCACTTCGTAAGTTTCAGGTCTCAGGGTTTCAGGTTTCAGGTTGGGGGAAGGGTCTGAAATGCTGAGGCCTGAAACTTCTACTGTGAAGTTGCCCACGTACCCCTCGATCTTGCTCACCTGTGAATGGAGCAAGACCTGGATATTGGGATGGTGGAGCACAGCCTCGACCCGCTGCTGGAGCAGGTC
>DAOTYW010000095.1:0-2622 GCA_034434755.1 Anaerolineae bacterium
GGGCGCAATCTCCGCACCGGAGTGCGCCGCAATGAGCTGATCGCCCTCTTGCCCGCCACTTTCTAACCTGCGGGAGGGTAGGGGTAGGCAGTTACCTCTAGCTGCCGAGCAGTTGCCCCTCACGGCGCGACGATGTCGCCGTAGGCGTCTGGCCGCCGGTCGCGGTAGAACTGCCAGGTGCTGCGCACCTCGCGGATCAGCTCCAGGTCGAGGTCGCGCACGATCAGCTCTTCCTTATACGGGTCGCCCAGCTCGCCGATGAACTCGCCACGGGGGTTGCAGAAGTAGCTCTGGCCGTAGTAGTCGTTCGCGCCGAACGGCTCCTCGACGCCCACGCGGTTGATCGTGCCGACGAAATAGCCGTTGGCGATGGCGTGGCTGGTCTGCTCGATGCGCCAGAGGTGCTGCGAGAGCCCCCGCGAGGTCGCTGCGGGGATGAAGACAATCTCCGCCCCGTGCAGGCCGAGGATGCGCGCGCCTTCGGGGAAGTGGCGGTCGTAGCAGATGTATACGCCCACCTTGCCGACGGCGGTATCGAAGACAGGGTAACCCAGGTTGCCGGGACGGAAGTAGAACTTCTCCCAGAAACCGGGCAGGTGCGGGATGTGGGTCTTGCGGTACTTACCCAGGTAGGCGCCGTCGGCATTGATAACTGCTGCGGAGTTATAGAAGATGCCCTCGCCGGCTTTCTCGTAGAGGGGGACGATCAACACCATGCGCGTCTCCGCCGCCAACCGCTGCATGCGCTGCGTGATCGGCCCTTCGGGGATCGGTTCGGCCAGGTCGTACCACTGACGATCCTGGAGCTGACAGAAATAGGGGCTGCTGAAGAGCTCCTGGAAACACATCACCTGAGCACCCTGCCCGGCCGCCTGGCGGGCGTACCGTTCGTGCTTCTGGATCATGGACTCTGGGTCGCCGGTGTAGGTTGCCTGCAACAGCGCGCCACGCACGATTCGGGCCATCGTTCTCCCTCCTTATCCAGTGGATGGACTCGTGGGTACTATAGCATACTCCGTCTGACCCTGCAAGGGGACTGTCGCCCCCTCCCCTCTCCCCAGCCTGACGGGAAATCGGGCCCCCTGACGGGGGAGGTCACCGGCAGACCGGCCCGCTGCCCGTAGCCTCCTCCTCCACTTCCGCAATCCCCGCTTCCACTCCCACCCGCAACGGGGGTATATCTGCATACCGACCCTCTCGGCTCGACCAGCCTGGTCACGACGGGGGGGAGGATCGCGGGGGCGTGGGGGTAGTCCTGTAGGCCGGCAGCGTGTGGGCACGGCAGGGGTACCCCCCTATGGCTACGCCCCGTCGCTTGGCCGTTTTGTGAGCGCGGACATGATCGCGCCGGGGGTGAGCAAGCAGGCGCTGAACAGGTATATGTGCCCGGTCTCATGAGCCCCTTTTGACTTCTGGGTAACTTGGGCTATACTCGGTCTGTATGGAGAATGCGACGGCCCAGCCAGATCAGAGACCGCTGCCGCCTCTGCGCGGGCTTCCGCTCTGGATCACCCGCGTGCTCTGGGTCCTGCTCGCCGTCCTGGCCCTTGGCCTGTTCGTCATCTCGCTGCCGCCCCATTTCGCCTGGCAGATCTACACCTTCCCATGGGCCGGCGCGGGGACGTTGACGCAGCGCGGCCTGCCGTGGCTGCTCTACGCCGCCGGGGTCATCGGCCTCGACGTGCTCATGGTGGTGGTCTTCGCCCTCACCGCGGCGGTGATCTTCTGGCGACGCTCCAGCGACTGGATGTCGGTCCTCGTCTCCGTCGCCTTGCTGACCTTCGGCGTGGCGATCACCCAGGCGATGAACGCACTGACGCTCGCCCGTCCGGCCCTGCAACCGCTCATCCTGTTCGTGCGCATCCTCGGCGTGGGACTCTTCCTTATCGTCCTCTACACCTTCCCCGACGGGCACTTCGTGCCCCGCTGGAGCCGCTGGCTGACGCTGATCTGGGCTGGCTGGTTGATCGCCTGGTCGCTCCTGCCGGGCCAGGGGGGCGGGCCACACGAGCCCCCCACCTTCGCCCTGCGCGCCCTGACCCTGCTCTTCGCCCCGTACTCGATGCTGCTCAACCAGATGCTGCAGCGCCTGCGCACCCTGAGCGTCATCCTGATCCTGGCCGCCTGGTTCGGCAGCGGCGTCTTCGCCCAGACGTACCGCTACCGCCACGTCTCTACCCCGCTCCAACGCCAGCAGACCAAGTGGGTCGTCTCCGGCTTGACGGTCGCCTTCTTCGGCTACTTCAGCGCTCAGCTACTGATGGCCGCTTTGCCGGCCCTGCGCCCCGACAGCATCGCCTACCTGCTGGCCTCGCTGATCGGCAACGCCCTGGCGACGCTGCTCATGCTCGTCGCGCCCGCCTCGATCCTCATCTCGGTGCTGCGGCGACGGCTGTGGGACATTGATCCGCTCATCCAGCGCACCCTGGTCTACGGCACACTGACCGGCGCGCTGGCGGCCCTCTTCATCGGCAGCGTGTTCGTCTTCCAGCGCCTCTTCCGCGCCCTCATCGGCCAGCAGTCCGATGCCGCCGTGGTCATCTCCACCCTGGCCATCGCCGCCCTCTTCCAACCCCTGCGCCGACGGGTACAGGACCTGATTGACCGCCTTTTCTACCGCGA
>DAOTYW010000096.1:0-1782 GCA_034434755.1 Anaerolineae bacterium
GTCAGGTAGGCCGGTTCGCCGAAGTAGTCGGTCTCGAAGAGCGTGCTTGTGCCCTCGCAGGCGGCAGGGGTGAGGATCGGCGTGTCCATGTTGATGAAGCCGTGGCTGTCGAGCCAGTCGCGGATAGCGCGGATGACCGTGGCGCGCACGCGCAGCACGGCCCACTGGCGCTGCGAGCGGATCCACAGGTGACGGTGGTCCATCAGGAACTCAACGCCGTGTTCCTTGGGCTGGATCGGGTAGTCGCGGGCCACCTGCAGCACCTCCAGACCGGTGACGCCCAGCTCGTAGCCGCCGGGGACGCCGGGGGCGCGGGGGTCCTGACGCACCACGCCGGTGACGGTGAGGGAGGATTCCTGGGTCAGCTCGCTGGCGGCGGCGAAGACCTCCGGCGGCACGTCGCGCTGGAAGACCACGCACTGGACGAAGCCGCTGCCGTCGCGGAGCTGGAGGAACTGGAGCTTGCCCTTGTCGGTGCGGTTGGTCAGCCACCCATGGAGGCGCACCTCCTGGCCGACGTGGTGGGCGATATCCTGAATCCGAATCACCTGGCTCATCTTCTCCTCCTGGGTGGCTTGGGTTGCTCCGATTGTACCGCAGAATGGGGAGCGCGACAAGGCGGAAAACTCTGTCACTGCTCACCCTCCCGCAGGTTTGGGCGTAATTTGCCGCCCCAATCGTACTGCACTGGCCACTCCGATGCGTTGCCCGATCACTTCCGAACCTGCGGGAAGGTGAGCCGAGCAGGTACAAAACTCTAACGAATCTCTAATCGGCGAAACGCCTGTTTCTATCTTGACAGCCTCCCCAATCGGTGGTATCATCAGCGCGCTTAGCACTCAATTCACCGGAGTGCTAATCTCTCAGCGACAGATTCCAATTCAATTCTGTTTCAGGAGGGAAGACGATGGCAATCAACATCAAGCCGCTGGGCGATCGGGTGGTCGTCGAACCGATGGAGGAGGAGGTGCAGACCTTCGCCGGTGGGCAGTTGGTGCTGCCCGACACCGCCAAGGAGAAGCCCCAGCAGGGCAAGGTCATCGCCGTCGGCCCCGGCCGTCGGGATGAAGAGGGCAAGCGCATCCCGATGGACCTCAAGGTCGGCGACACGGTGATCTATGCCAAGTATTCGGGCACGACCTTCAAGGCTCCCGAGGGGCGCAAGGAGTTCCTCATCCTGAAGGAAAGCGACGTCCTGGCGATCATCGAGCTGTAGAGCTGGGCGCCATTCTTGAACTGAACTGAGGAGGGATCCATGGCTAAGCAACTGGTTTTCGGCGAGGAAGCGCGCCGCAGTCTGAAGCGCGGCATTGACACGGTGGCCAACGCGGTCGTGACGACGTTGGGGCCCAAGGGGCGCAACGTGGCCCTGGACAAGAAGTGGGGCTCGCCGACCATCACCCACGACGGCGTTACCGTGGCGAAGGAGATCGAGCTGCCCGACCCGTTCGAGAACATGGGCGCGCAGCTTTTGAAGGAAGCAGCGACCAAGACGAACGACATCGCCGGCGACGGCACCACCACCGCCACACTGCTGGCCTACATCATCATCAGCGAGGGCATGAAGAACGTCGCCGCCGGGGCCAACCCAATGCTGCTCAAGCAGGGCATCCTGGAGGGCGCGCAGCATGTCGCGCGGGCGATTGACGCGCAGGCGATCGATGTAACGACGAAGGACGAGATCGCTAACGTCGCCGCCATCTCCGCCCAGGACCGCAGCATCGGCGACCTGGTCGCCGAGGTGATGGACAAGGTGGGCAAGGACGGCGTGATCACGGTCGA
>DAOTYW010000097.1:0-9703 GCA_034434755.1 Anaerolineae bacterium
AAGTCGCCGTGCCCGGCCATCTTCACCGCCTGGAAGTAGTCGCCCTGCGAGGGAGCGACGTTGCCCAGGCCCGGCCCGCCGCGCATGATGTTGCCGATCACGACGGGCACCTCCGAACAGGCGATATAGGAGAGTCCCTCTTGCATCAGGCTGATGCCGGGGCTGGAGGAGGAGGTCATCACCCGCGCCCCGGCGCAGGCCGCGCCGTAGACCATGTTGATCGAGGCGACCTCGCTCTCCGCCTGGATGAAGACACGCCCCAGTTCCGGCAGCCGCTGGGAGAAGTGCTCCAGCACCTCGGTCTGCGGGGTGATCGGGTAGCCGAAGTAGGCTTCCACGCCGGCGCGGATGGCCGCCTCAGCGATAGCGGCGTTTCCTTCCCAGAGTTCCTTTGCCATGCTAACCCTCCTGTGCGGCGGCGGCCCGCTGCGGTTTGCGCCGATAGACGGTGAAGACCACATCGGGGCAGATCGTGGCGCACGTGGCGCAGCCGGTACACGCCTCGGCGTCACTCACCTCGACGGGCCGATAGCCCTTGGCGTTGAAGCGCCCCTCGGCGATGCGCAGGATGTGCGCCGGGCAGGCGGCCACGCACAGGCCGCAGCCTTTGCAGCGGTCCTCGTCGATGATGGTCATGCCTTTTGCCATATAGTTCCTCCGTGAAGATTGATCACTTCGTTACCCCCAAGATCAACACCGGGATGTCAATGTCAGCGACCCCACGGTGTTCGAGATCCCACACAAACTGCTCGAAATAGGATACGCCAGTGGACATCTCGTCGGCAAACGCCTTGATCGGGACGATTTCAATGCCAACGTCAATCACGTCCAGGTTATGGAAGATCGTCATCTTGGCACAGACGTTATAGACCATGCATACTTGCCGAACTGGACTTCCACTCCTACGCGGTTCTTGACGAAATCCATCTCTCGGAAGGCACCCCTCGACGGGTGAACAGGGGCATAGCCTGGCGCATAGTGGCCGGTAGGATACTCGCAGCTCACCTTGAACTTGTGCCAGCCTCGGGTTTCGAACTCGCTTCTGAAGGTTCTGTTCAGGGCTGGCGGATTGTAGAGCAACCTTCCGGGCATGGTCTTCTCCCGGCTGGTCTTCGTCTTGAGCGTTTGACTGTCAACTTCAGCGATGACTTGTTCGATCTCGCGCAACTCGCTGGCGAATCTGGCGCCGATGACTTCTCGACCACCCTTGAAGGAATAGGTGCCCGCGATGATCATTCGCGTTGTTCCTCCAGCAATCTCGGCTGGCGAGTCCCTTTCCATTCCTCGGGAATCTGAGCTACCTTCTCCCTGCCCGTCGGTTGATACACCGGCTTTCCGAGTGGACGATAGCGCAGCGTGCCGTTGAAGCAGGCCGTCAGCCGTTGACGGGCAATCTCAATGTACTGCTCTTCCTTGTCACTGCCCATCGCCCGGCGATTGTGCAGAACAGCCGCGATGAGCGACGTACCCACACCCGCGTAGGGGTCGAGAACCCAGTCCCTTTCATGGGTAAGGGCCAACACGCAACGCTCAGCCAGTTCGATGGGATACTGGCAAGGATGGATGGTCTTCTCAGGATGGTTGGCTTTGACATTGGGGATGTCCCACACCCCCTCTTCCCAATCCCTGGTCACCACCTCCCAGACGTCCGAAGGATTCTTGCCCAGGGGATTTCCAGACGGACTTCCTCTGTTGGGTCCCTTGAAATGACGTTTTCCAGGGTACTTCGCCGGCACGCGAACGTCGTCGAGATTGAAGACGTAGTCGTCGCTCTTGGTGAACCACAGAATCGTCTCGTAGCGCCCCGAGAACCGCCGGGATGCATGAAGCCCGTGTCCAAACCGCCAGATAATGCGGTTGCGCAGGTGCAGACCCAGTTTCTTGAAGATGCCGTAGTACAGGATGTCGAGGGGATAGACTTCCCCATCCTCCACGAAATTGCCTACCTGCCAACACAGGCTGCCGTCCTCCCTGAGCACCCGGCATAGTTGTGCAATTACCTGGGTCTGCGTCTCCAGGTAGCGGTCGATCGAGACACGGTTCTCATAGTCCTTGCCCAGGTTGTAGGGGGGAGATGTGATGACCAGGCTGACCGAGTCGTCGGGAACATCGGCGAGCAGGTCGTTGACGTCGCCGCAGAACAGAACGACCTCCGCATCCGGGGCGAACTGGTTCTCGATCTGTCTCGGAAGTCCCAGAAGAGGCAAGCTCATTGGATTGACTCCTGCCCCTATGATACCCTTTTCTGGCATGATTGCAAGCTACCCGGCGAGCATCAGCGCCAGGAGCACCCCGCCGGCGATGACCGAGCCCAACTGCCCGGCGGTGTTGGCGCCCATGGCATGCATCAGGACAAAGTTGGAGTAATCCTCCTCCTGGGCGACCCGTTGCACCAGCCGCCCGCTCATCGGGAAGGCGCTGATCCCCGCCGCCCCCACCAGCGGGTTGATCCGCCGCCCGGAGAGGACGCACAGCAGCTTGCCGAACAGCACCCCCGCCGCCGTGTCCAGGATGAAGGCCAGCAGTCCCAGCGCCAGGATGCCCAGCGTGCGCAGGCTCAGGAAACTGGCGGCGGTCATCGTCCCGCCAATCGCCAGCCCCAGGAAGATCGTGGCGACGTTGATGATCTCGTTCTGCGCGCTCTTGCTCAGCCGCTCGACCACGCCCGACTCCTTGAGCAGGTTGCCGATCATGAGCATGGCGATCAACGGGGCGGCCTGCGGGACGAGCACACCGATGATGAGGGTGACGACGAGCGGGAAGAGGATCAGCGCCAGGCGGGAGACGGGGCGGGGGGCGTACTCCATGCGGATGCGCCGCTCCGACCGCGTGGTCAGCAAGCGCATGACCGGCGGCTGGATGATCGGCACCAGGCTCATGTAGGAATAGGCGGCCACGGCGATGGGCCCGAGCAGGTGCGGGGCCAACAGGCTGGAGACGTAGATGCTGGTTGGCCCATCAATGGCGCCGATGATGCCGATGCTGGCCGACTCGTTCAGGCTGTACCCCAGCAGGCGCGCCAGCATCAGCGTGCCGAAGATGCCGAACTGCCCCGCCGCGCCCATCAGGGCAAAGACCGGTTGGGACAACAAGGGGCGAAAGTCCATCATCGCCCCCACGCCCAGGAAGATGAGCAGGGGGAACAGTTCGGTGCGCACGCCGACGTTGTACAGGATCGTCAGCAGCCCTTCCTCGCCGGTCAGCGCCGACAGCGGCAGGTTGGCCAGCATGCAGCCGACGCCGATGGGCAGGAGCAGCACCGGCTCGTACTCCTTGGCGATGGCCAGGTAGATGAGCACGCCGCCCACGGCCATCATGCCCACCTGTGCCCACGTCAGGGCCTGGATTCCGGCTAGCAGATTGGCGATGTTCACCGTCACGCCTCCGATAATCATCAGCAGATTAAGCAGATTCAGCGGATTATGCAGACCATTTCTTCATCTGCTTCATCCGCTTAATTGGCTGACCCTCCCCACTCGCAGCGCAGCAAGGACATCGGGCGCAGCCGCTCGAAGCCCATGCGCTCGTATAGCCGCACGGCGGCCAGGTTGCTCTGGAAGGTCAGCAGGAAGACGCGCCGCCCCTCAGCGGCATGCGCCCGCACCAGCGCGGCCACCACCTGACGGGCCAGACCACGCCGGCGACGGGTGGGATGGGTGGCGATGTTGCCGATCTCCGCTGCGCCGGGGACGAGCAGGTGCGTCCCCCCCATCGCCACCAACCTCAACCCCCCTCCTCCGCCTCTCCGCGTCTCCGTGTCTCCCCCTCTCCTTATCTCCTCCCACACCCCAAACGCCGGGCCATGTCTGAAGGGGTCGCCTTCCAGGGCCATCAGTCCCGCTTCCGCGGCCAGCTCACGCATCTGCGGCAGGTCGTCTGGCCGCAACGGCACTGCCGCGCCGACCTCCAGCGCCGCCGGATCGCCGGTGAAGAGCATCTGCCACTCTGGATAGACCTCTGCGACCGCAAAGGCCTGCCCGGCGATGCGCGTTTGCTGCTCGTTCAGCAGCAGGTAGAACGGCTCGCCCGGCGCGACCAGCTCGGCGGCCAGCTCGCGCAGCCGCTCCGGCTCCTCGCCGTAAAAGGACAGCGCGGCGAAGGGCAGCGCGCAGTAGCGGGCCACCGCCATGCCGGGCGCGCGGACGAAGCGGCACTCCTCCCGCAGCGTGGTCACGTCGGCGGCGAAGGCAAAATGGGCCAACACAAGATCGAATGACCAATGGCTAATGTCCAATGCCCAATGTCTCCGCGTCTCCGCGTCTCCGCGTCTCCGCGTCCCCGCGTCTCCGCGTCTCCGCGTCCCCGTGTCTCCGCGTCACCCCGTCTCCCCGTCACCCTGGAACGTCATCAGCCTATCGCCGTACTGCACCTGCTGCCCCGCGCTGACATGCACCTCGGCGACGACGCCGGCGCGGGGAGCACGGATGCGGTTGTTCATCTTCATCGCGTCCAGCACACAGAGGTCCTGCCCGGCCTCCACCGCGTCGCCCGGCTGGACCACCACGCTGACGATCGTGCCGGGCATGGGGGCGCGCACCTCGCGCGCGCTCGTCGCGCCCGGCTGAGCGGCGGCGGCGGTCGGCACGACAACGGTGACCGCTGGCGGGGCCTTGGCCGGCCCCGCTTCCGCCTCCTTCCCCATCCCCGGCTCATGCACCCACACCTGCACCGCCCGCCCGTTGACCACCGCCCGCACGGGCTGGGCGTTGATGTCCTCGATCTCGACCTGGTATTCCTTCCCGCCCACATTGACCCGGTAAATCGCCATCTACCACCTCAGCGTCTGATGTGTCTTGCCCTGTTCCAACTGCTGGCCGCGCGCGTAGGCCTGCCAGGCGCCGGGCTCCTCCGGCGCGTAGGCGGAGTGCCAGCCCCGCGTGGGATGGATATGACGGGCCTCCAGGGCCAGGGCGATGGCCACCGCCACGGCTGCCGCCTGCTCCGCTTCCTCAAGGCCCTCACTGGCCGGGATGGCAGCGCCGGTCTCCGCCCGTCCGGGAGCCGCCCGCTCCGCGCCGCGCGCCCAGCGGGTCAGCGCCGCCATCGCCGCGATCAACAACCCGATGGCGGCGAACGTCAGCCCCATCCCCACCACCGAGATCCACACCGTCTGCTCCCACTCTCCCATCTCCGCGTCTCCCTCTCTCCGCGTCTCCGCGTCTCCGCGTCCCCGTGTCTCCGCGTCTCCGCGTCCCCGTGTCTCCGCGTCCCCGCGTCTCCCTACACCGGCATATTCCCGTGCTTCTTCGGCGGCATCGGGCGGAACTGCTCGCGCAGCGCACCCAGGGCGGCGATCAGCTTCGGACGGGTCTGGCGCGGCTCGATGATGTCGTCCAGGAAGCCGGCCTCGGCAGCGTGGTAGGGATTGGCGAACTTCTCGCGGTACTCGCGTACCAGTTGCGCATGCACAGCGGCGGGGTCCTCGGCCTGGTTGATCTGCTCGCGGTAGACGATGTTGGCCGCCCCGCTGGGGCCCATCACCGCGATCTCCGCCGATGGCCAGGCATAGTTGATGTCGGTGCCCAACCCCTTGCTGCTCATCGCCACGTAGGCCCCGCCGTAGGCCTTGCGGGTGATGATCGAGATCTTCGGCACCGTCGCCTCGATGTAGGCGTAGAGGGTTTTCGCGCCGTGACGGATGATCCCCCCGTGTTCCTGGGCCACGCCGGGCAGGAAGCCGGGCGAGTCCACAAAGGTGACGAGTGGCAGGTTGAAGCTGTCGCAGAAACGGACGAAGCGGGCAATCTTGTCCGAGGAATTGATATCCATCACCCCGGCCATGACCATCGGCTGCTGGGCGACAATGCCCACCGCGTGCCCATCCAGTCGGGCGAAGCCGACGATGGCGTTCTGCGCCCACCCCGCCTGCACTTCCAGGAGCGAATCCTGATCCACCACCCGGTGGAGGACATCGCGCATATCGTAGGGCACCGTGTCATCCAGCGGCACGATCTCGTTCAGCGCGGGGTCCATCCGCCAGGGGTCGTCGCCGGACTTGACGTGCGGGGGGTTCTCGACGTTGTTCGACGGCAGGTAGGAGAGCAGGCGGCGGCAGGTGCGCAGCGCCTCCGCCTCGGTCGCCGCCTCGAAATGGGCCACGCCGCTGACCGTGTTGTGCACCCGCGCCCCGCCCAGTGTCTCCGTATCCACCTGTTCGCGCGTCTCGGCGCGGATGACGTCCGGGCCGGTGATGAACATGAAGCTGCTCTTCTCGACCATGATGATGAAGTCGGTCAGCGCGGGACTGTAGGCCGCGCCGCCGGCGCACGGCCCCAGCATCACCGAGACCTGCGGGACGACGCCGGAAGCGATGGCGTTGCGGCGGAAGACCTCACCGTAGCCGTGCAGGGCGCGCACGCCATCCTGGATGCGCGCGCCACCGGAGTCAATCAGGCCGATGATCGGCGTGCCGTTGCGCAGCGCCAGGTCCATCACCCGACAGATCTTCTGCGCGTGCATCTCCGAGAGCGTCCCGCCGTAGACGGTGAAGTCCTGGGCGTAGAGATAGACCGTGCGCCCGTCAATCTGCCCGTAGCCGGTGACCACCCCGTCGCCGGGGTAACGCTCCGGCGATGGGTTCAGCTCGTCCTCGCGCAGGGTGACGAACGGTTCCAGCTCGTTGAACGTCCCCTCGTCCAACAGCAGCGCCAGTCGTTCCCGGGCGGTCAACTTACCTTTGGCGTGCTGTCGCTCGATCCGCTCGGCGCCGCCGCCCTCCAGCGCCCGCTGACGCATCTGAAAGAGTTTCTCCAACCGTGGATCGTTCATCGTTCACCTCGCGAGCCTCCCGCAGGCCGACAGCCTGCGGGAGGCGAAACTACCGTAGCCCTTGCTCGACCTCCGCCAGCGCCGCGTCCAACTGTCCCAGCAGCTCGCCCAGCCCCAACTGCGCCGCGTCCAGGCGCAGCGGGAACTGCGTGTCCACGCTCACCGACGTCTCCACCCGCAGCGTCTCGCTGACCGGGATGACTACCTGCAGATTGACCGGTATCCGCGCCTCCACCGGCACGCTCAGATCATACGTACCAACGATGGGGATCTGCACCGGCACGTGCACGACCGTGGAGAGGGGAATTTCTGTCCTGATGGGGACGACGAAGTCCTGCTGTAGCGGCACGTTGGCCTGGATGGGGAAGGTCTGGCTGAGGGGGATGGACGTCTCGAGGGCATAGCTATCCAGGCTGCCCAGGACGCGGCGGGCGTCGCTCACTGCTGCCGCAGCGGCCCGCTGGAAACGCAGCGCGCTGTAGAGGATGATGCCGCTGAGCGCCAGGGCGACGATGGAGAAGAACAACGCCAGGGCGATCAGCGCGGGTCCGGCATAACGCTTCACGGTTCACCTCCGATGAAAAGCGGGATCTGCACCCCTTCCGGCCCGGCGACCGGGTCGTTGGGCAGGACAACGGCAAAGGCACGGCGGTCCACTCCCTCAGCAATCAGCCGGCGCAAGTGACGGAACTTGACGAACTGCCAGCCCTGCGCCTGGGCCGCGCGCTCCAGGCGCGGGTCGCGGGCGAGCTTGAAGGCCAGCAGCTCGGCCCGTCCACCGGGAAAGACCAGGCAGGGATGCGCGCCGGGCGGGATTTTCGGGCCGGCCAACAGGAAGCGGCCCAATACCGCTGTCGGCGAGAGGACGAAGAGGTAACGGTCGCGCCCGCGCTCGCGCCAGCGCACGTCCCAACCCCGCCCGCGACTCACGCGGTAGCCCAGGCGCTTGCCCAGGGCGAGCAGGTCGCGGCGCAGGCCGGACGCCTCCTCGGCCCGGCAGGCTGCGTCCTCGCCCTCTCGCAGCCGCCACTGCGCGCCCTCCTGCACGCCGTAGGCGCGCAGGCACTGGAGGAGCAGGCCGAACTCGGGCGTGAGTGGGCCGTCCAGCGCGGCGTAGACGGCCAGCAGCGCCTCGTCGGCTTCCCAGACGGCGCGGGCGCACAGCAGTTCGCGCACGACCTGCTCCACCCGATCGGCCAGGGGGAGGGGACTGGGCTGCCCATCCAGCGACGACAGCCAGTACAGGTCGGACTCCTCGGCCACGCGCTGCAGTCCGCCCATCGCCTGGTGCGCGATTTCGGCCAGTGGCGGGCAACCGTCGGGGCAGTCCTGGACCAGACCGGCGCAGACGGCGCTGTGCAGCACGACCCGGGGGGTTGGTTCGCCGCGGGCGGCCAGGCAGTCGCCGACCCACGCGGCGGCTCGCTCGGCCAGGTCGGGCAGCGGCTGCGGCCCGCCCCGTCGGCGACCGGCCGGGGCGGGGACGCGCCAGACCAGGCGGACGCCCGCTTCCGGGCTGGCTCCCCAGCCGGCCAGCTCGTAGCCGGCCCCGGCGGCGGCCATGCAGACCGACTCGGTCAGCTCCTCGTCCGTTTCGCCGAAAAGGGTCACCAGGTGGCCGTCCGGGGCGAGTAAGGCAGCGGCAGCCTGCAGCGCCGTCTGCAGCACCTCGCGATGCCACTCCCAGTCGAAGCGGCGGCGGCGCAGGAGTGGACGCATCCGCTCGGCCAGCGGGCCGTCCCACAACCAACTCGCCCACAGGGCGCAGAGCGCCCAGAAGACCCCATCGGGGCGGGGCGGGTCGGCCAGGATCAGCGAGACGCTGCCGGGCGGCAGGTGCTCGCCCACCTCGCGGGCGGCGACGGGTAGCAGGACGTAGCCAGGCCGGCGGTCGGCCAACAGAGTCGCCAGGTCCGGCGCGCGGTAGACGACCGGAGACGCATCCTCGCGCAGCGGCCAGCGGTTCAGCTCGTCCTCCATGACCAGCCAGACATTGCGCTCCAGGTAGCGGTTCGGGAGGCGGAGGACGCGCGGGCGGGGGCGCGCCTCACCGTGGGGGTCCAGCCCGCTGCCCAGGTCGAACGCGGTTACCAGGAGGCTCTGCAGCGCCGCGCGCACCGGCCGTTCCAATTCCAGCCCATCCAGCCGCAGCCCGATGTCCATCAGCGCGGAGAGGTTGCGCGGGGGATAGAGGTCCACCAGCTCCATCGCCGGTCGGCGCGCCGGGTGATCGGGCGGAGCGGCGCGGTTGAGGGCGTAGTGGTAGGAAAGGCCGCGCTTCTCCCAACGCCGCGCCGCGGTGATGTCCGTCTCGTCGGTGGGCCCCTCCTGTCCATGGGCGCAGGCCGGGCAGCGGACGGCTTTGCGGTAGGGGTAATTCGCCTCGCGGTCCCAGGCGAACCACTCGGCGACCCCCTCGGCAGCGCAGGCCGGGCAGGCGGTGCGGTAGAGAGTGGCCAGGTGGTGGTGGAGGAGGAAGTCCCCCTTGGGGCTATCGGCCAGGCGGGTGAAAGCAGCGCGGACGGCGCGCGCAGCGGGCGCTTCCAGCTCCAGCCCGGCGGCCAGCAGGCTGAGCGGGTTGACGTTGGCCGCCACGACGCGCCGCCCCGTCGCAACCGCCTCGCGGACGAAAGCCGGCCCCTGGCAGAACAGGTCCAACACCAGGTCGCCAGGGGCGGTGAACTGGCGGACGTACTGTCCCGCCGCGCCGACCGGCTGCGGAGGCCGGTAGCGGGCAAGCAGTCCCTCTGCCGGACCGTGCGTCCCCGGGATGAACCAGGCTGGTGGCTCCACTGCGCTCTCCCGCCTCCAGTATACCATCGGCTGGCAGTTCGGCCAAGCGGTCAACGGGAGGGGATTTCGAAGCAAATCCCAATCTGGGGACGGAGTCGAGGCTTTAGCCGGCGCAAACGTGGCTCAAACCGGCTAAAGCCTC
>DAOTYW010000098.1:0-6973 GCA_034434755.1 Anaerolineae bacterium
CACGCCCCGCGCGATTTCTGGGAGGCGCTGCAGGCCTACTGGTTCGTCCACCTGGGGGTGACGATCGAGCTGAACCCGTGGGACGCCTTCTGCCCCGGCCGTCTCGACCAGCACCTGGCGCCGTTCTACCGGCGCGGGCTGGCAGAGGGGACGCTGACCCGCGAGCAGGCCGAGGAGCTGCTGCAATGCTTCTGGATCAAGTTCAACAACCAGCCCGCCCCGCCCAAGGTCGGCGTGACCGCCGAGGAGAGCGCCACCTACACCGACTTCGCCCAGATCAACACCGGCGGCCTGCGCGAGGACGGTTCCGACGGGGTCAATGAGGTCACCTACCTGATCCTCGATGTGATCGAGGAGATGCGCCTGCTCCAGCCCAGTTCGTCGGTGCAGGTGAGCAAGAAGAATCCCGATCGCTTCGTCCGCCGGGCGGCGCGGATCATCCGCACCGGCTTCGGCCAGCCGTCGGTCTTCAACAGCGACCTGATCGTCCAGGAGCTGGTGCGCCAGGGCAAGTCGCTGGCCGACGCCCGCAACGGCGGTTCCAGTGGTTGCGTCGAGGTCGGTGCCTTCGGCAAGGAGAACTACAACCTGACCGGCTACTTCAACATGCCCAAGGTGCTCGAACTGACCCTGCACAACGGTGTGGACCCGCGCAGCGGGCGGCGGCTGGGGCCGCAGACCGGCGACCCGCGCGAGTTCGATTCCTTCGAGGCGTTCTTCGACGCCTACCGACGACAGCTCGAGCACTTCGTCGAGATCAAGGTGCGCGGCAACAACGTCATCGAGCGGCTATACGCCCGCTTCATGCCGGCGCCGTTCCTCTCGCTGCTGATTGACGACTGCATCGCCACCGGCCGGGACTACCACGACGGCGGCGCGCGCTACAACACGACCTACATCCAGGGCGTGGGGCTGGGGACGATGGCCGACGCGATGACCGCCATCCGCTACCACGTCTTCGACCAGCGGACGCTGACGATGGAGGCGCTGCTGGCGGCGCTGGGCGACGACTTCGTCGGCCACGAGCGGGTGCGCCAGACCCTGCTCCAGCGCACGCCCAAGTACGGCAACGACGACGAGTACGCCGACGCGGTGATGGCCGCCGTGTTCGAGGCCTACTTCGAGGCGATTGACGGCCGCCCCAACACGAAAGGCGGCCGCTACCACATCAACCTGCTGCCGACCACCGTCCACGTCTACTTCGGTTCGCTGGTGGGGGCCACGCCGGACGGTCGCCGCGCCGGCCAGCCGCTCTCGGAGGGCGTCTCGCCGGTGCAGGGCGCCGACCGCCACGGGCCGACGGCGGTGCTCAAGTCGGTGGCGCGGATGGACCACGCCCGCACCGGCGGCACGCTGCTCAACCAGAAGCTCTCGCCGTCCCTCTTGCAGGACGAGGAGGACCTGGATAAGCTGGTCCAGCTCATCCGCGCCTACTTCAAGCTGGACGGTCACCATATCCAGTTCAATGTAGTGGACGCGGCGACGCTGCGTGCCGCCCAGGAGCATCCCGAAGAGTACCGCAACCTGATCGTCCGCGTCGCCGGCTACAGCGACTACTTCTGCGACCTGCGCAAGCCGCTGCAGGACGAGATCATCGCCCGCACGGAACACCGGTCATTTTCGTAGGCGCAGTAACTGCAGCGTACCCTCCCGCAGGTTCGGAAGTGACCGAGCAACGAATCGGAGTGGCCATTGCAGTGCGATTTGGGCTGCCAATTGCGCCCAAACCTGCGGGAGGGTGAGCAGTGACTGCGTCCTGTCGGAGGAGCACGATGAGGGGATGGGCACGCGGGATCGCCTGGCTGTGGCTGACAGGTCTGATCATGGCGGGCTGCCTGGCTCCCCCGACCACGCCGTCCGCTACCCCGTACACCGCCACCCCCTCGTCCGACGAAGCTATGCTCACCCTGCGGCGGGAGGAGATGGTGCGTCACACTATCGCCAACCGGGGGATCAGCGACCCGCAGGTGCTGGAGGCGATGCGCACCGTCCCGCGCCACCTCTTCGTCCCGCCATCGTTGCTCGACCGGGCTTACAGCGATTCGCCGCTGCCGATCGGCTACAACCAGACCATCTCCCAGCCGTACATCGTCGCCCTGATGACCGAGCTGCTGGAATTGCAGCCGGGCGACCGCGTGCTGGAGATCGGCACGGGATCGGGCTACCAGGCGGCGGTGCTGGCCTCCATCCCCGACATCGAGGTCTACACCATCGAGATCGTCCCCGAACTGGCCGCGAGCGCCTGTGCACGGCTGGAGGAGCTGGGGTACGCGGTGCACTGTCGGCAGGGGGACGGTTACAACGGCTGGCCGGAGGCGGCGCCGTTCGACGCGATCATCGTCACCGCCGCGCCCGACCATCTGCCGCCGCCGTTGGTGGCGCAGTTGGCCGAGGGCGGACGGCTGGTCATCCCCATCGGTCCGCCCGGCGGCTACCAGACGCTGTGGCAGTTCGTCCTGGAGGCCGACGGCGAGCTGCGGGCCTACAACCAGGGCGGCGTGCGCTTCGTCCCGTTCACCGGGCCGGGGGTCGAGGCGCACGCGACCCCCTCCCCGTGACGTAGCCTCCCGCTGGTGGCCCACACGCCCAGGTAGGCCAGCGCCCCGGCTCCCATCACCGCCCCCAGTCCCCAGGCCAGGCCGATCAGCGCCGCCAGCACGGAAGCGACCACCGACAGCGCCCCGTTGACCCCCCAGGCCCACGATACCCGTAGGGGCGACCCTCCGTGGTCGCCCGCGTGGGCCCCGTAGTCGCCCTCGTGGTCCCCGTGGTCGCCCTCGTGGTCCCCGTGGTCGCCCTCGGCGGCCCCGTGGTCGCCCTCGGCGGCCGCGTGGTCGCCCTCGTGGGCTCGCAACCGTCCCAGGAGCGCCGGCAAACGTAGGGGCGACCCTCCGTGGTCGCCCTCATTGGCCCCGTGGTCGCCCTCGTGGTCCCCGTGGTCGCCCTCGGCGGCCGCGTGGTCGCCCTCGTGGTCCCCGTGGTCGCCCTCGTGGGCTCGCAACCGTCCCAGGAGCGCCGGGAAAGGCACGCCCATCAGTGTGGCCAACGGGCCCAGCGCGACCACGGTCAACAGGACGCGCGCCGCCAGCGGCAGTCCCAGCAGCGGGCCGGACAGCGCCGGCAGCGCCAGCCGGTAGAGGACGACCAGCGCGACCAGCGCCGCCAGCGCCGCTCCCAGCCGCACCCGCGACGAGAGCAGACTGCCCAGGCCGGAGAAGAGCAACAGCGTCCCCAGCACCGTCGCCATCGAGATCGCCGGCTGGCCCAGGAAGAGGATGAAGCGCTGCATCAGCGGGATCTCCACGAACAGGTAGGCCAGTCCCAGCAACCCGAAGGGCAGTAGGGGCGCACGGCCGTGCGCCCCTCCAGATCGGGTCGCCCGCAGCCCCGCCAGCGGCAGCAGCACCAGCGCAGCGGCGGCGACCGTCGCCACGGCCAGCAGCACCAGCAGCACCAGGTATCCTGCCCCGCCGAACGGCTGCCAGACGTGGCCGGCCGTCGCCAGCACCTCGCCGGCCTGCCGCCAGCGGAAGTAGTGCTCGAAGAAAGGGCGGTCGTCGGTCGGCGGGGCAACGTCGAAGGGGTAGGCGGCCAACCAGGCCGCGCGGTCCTCCGCCGCCAGCAGCCCGTTGAACGTCTCGGCGTAGAAGTCCCCGCCGGGCAGGACGTTGTACTGGTTGACCTCCTCGGCGCGCAGGCCGGGCGCAGCGACCAGGTCGAAGCGGCGCGCAGCAGCGAAGGCGCGCACCGCGTCCACCTCTTGCGGGGTGAACGGCCCCCGCCGGGCCAGGATGAGCATCTGACTGTAGCTGCGCAAGGCAACCAGGCTGCTCGCCGCGTTGCCGCCCGTCCGCTCGACCGCCTCCACGGCCACGGCGAAGGCGCGCAGCGACTCGGAGGGCGGCACCTGCAGCCAGCGCACGACCACCAGCAGGCCGCCGTCGTCCAGCCGCTCCAGCGCGGCGACAAACCCCTCCACCGTGAAGGTGTAGTTCTCGGCCAGGGCGTAGTCGCCGGAGGTGACCGGATGGTAGTTGCCGGGTGGGGGAATGAGGATCACGTCGTAGCGCGGGCCGCGGCGGGCCAGGAAGGCGCGCCCTTCCTCCTCAAAAAGCTGCACCTGCGGTCGGTCATAGATGTCTCCCGCCCATGCCCCCTGCGCCCGCACCGCCTCCACCACCAGCGGGTTGGGCTCAACAGCGGTGACGGTCTGCGCTCCCTCCGCCAGCGCCACCCACAGGTCGAATCCGCCGCGCGGGTCGAGCACCAGCGCCTCCGCTGCGGGCCGCAGCCGGTACGGCAGCGCGGTCAGCAGACAATCGGTCAGCGGGCGCAGCTCCGCCGGATCGGAGAGCCGGGTGATCGGGCTCAGGTTGTCCCCGTCCACGAACAGCCCCCGCTGCGGCGGCGGTTGCTGCGCGCAGGCAAAGCCCTGGCCCGGCATGCTGCGGATGGCGCTGGATTCGACCACGTCCACCCGCGAGAATCCGTTCCACGCCTGGAAGGTCAGACGGGCGTCGGGGTACTGCATGGCGTACGACAATCCCTTGTACGGTGAGAGGCGGATCGCCAGCCAGGGCGGACGCCAGAGCGTCAGCGCCAGGCAGCCGGCGAGCAGCAGCAAGGAGGGGAACAGCGTCCGGAACAAAGGCGGTGTGGCCGCTGCCATCGCGGGACGCGGCATCCCGAAGCAGACCGCCGCCGCTGCCGCCAGCGTCGCCGCGACCAGGACGCCCCCCTCCGCCCCGACCAGCGCCGGCGCGGCCACGGCCACCGCGCAGCCGACCGCCGAGCCAGCCAGGTTGGCCGCGTAGGTCCGCCCCACCGCGCCGGGACGGAGCTGCAGCAGCAGTCCCACCGCGGTGCCGGCGCAGAGGAACGGCAACGCCAGGGCCACGTAGTGCAGCGCCAGCACCCCCCACTGCGCCGGTTCGAGGGCAACGCGGAAGGAGTCGAACGGCAGCACCAACGTCAGCCCGTAACTGCCCACCGACGAGAGGGCGAAGCCCCAGGCGCAGCCGGTCAGTGCGCGGGTGGGACGGCGGGCCAGCCGCGGGGTCAGGCTCAGCAGCGTCCCGCTGGCCGCAAAGCCCAACAGCGCCAGGCTGACGGTCATGAAGGCGAAGTGGTAGAACTGGGAGACCGAGAAAACGCGGGTCAGGTTGATCTCGAAGGCCAGCGCCGCCGCCGACAGAAGAAACACGCCCGGCCAGTTCATCGGACCACCGACCACGCGATACGCACCATGCATCATTGAGGCTGGTCCTACCTCGTCACCGCGCGCAGCGCCAGCGGCAGGTAGAGGTAGTGGGGCAGGCCCAGGGGCGACCAGGAGACGCCGTCCCAGCGGGCGATCCCATCCACGCGCTGCCCGCCGGCGAACTCGAAGGCCCCCCCGGCGTAGACCAGGCTGCCGTCAGCGCACAGGGCGTGGGCGTCGCCGCTGATGCCGCTGCCCAGCGGCCACCACGCGCTGCCGTCCCAGCGGGCGATGTAGTTCGCGGCCACCCCACCGGCAGTGGTGAACTCCCCACCGACGAAGACGTGGCCGTGCTCGTTTACGGTCATGGCGCAGATGCCGCCGTCTAACCCGCTGCTCAGGGGATGCCACTCGTCGCCGTCCCAGCGGGCGACGTGGGCGGCAGCCACCCCGCCGGCGGTGCTGAACGTGCCGCCGACGTAGACGTCGCTCCCGTCCACCGCCAGCACGTAGACCAAGTCATCTGTTCCCTCGCCCAGGGGCGACCAGGTGCTGCCGTCCCACCGGGCCACGTGGGCGGCATCCACCCCGCCGGCAGCCGTGAACTCCCCACCGGCATAGAGGTCGTTGCTGCTGTCCAGCGCCAGGCTCCAGACCCAATAGTTCGTCCCGCCGCCCACGGGCGACCAGGAGCTCCCGTCCCAGCGGGCCACGTAGTTGACGACGAGGTCGCCGGCGACGGTGAACCCGCCGCCGGCGTAGAGATGATCGCCGGCCACCGCCAGGGTCCAGACGGCCCCGTTCGTCCCGCTGCCCAGGGGCGACCAGGCGGAACCGTCCCAGCGGGCGATGGAGTGGGCGCTGACGGAGCCGGCGGTGACGAAGTCGCCGCCGGCGTAGAGGTGGCCTGTGTCGTCCACCGCCAGGGCGAAGACGGGGCCGTCGAAGCCGGCGCCGAGCGGCGACCAGGTGCTGCCGTCCCACACGGCGATACGCTGGGCCGGCACACCCCCGGCGGTCGTGAAGTCGCCGGCGGCGTAGAGGCGGCCGCTCCCGTCCACCGCCAGCGCGTAGACGGGGCCGTCCATTCCCGCACGGGGCGTGAAGCTTCTCCAGGGGGCGTTGTCAGGGGGGATGGAAGCGGAGGACAGCATGTCGCGCCCCCCAACCGTCGTCGGCGATGCCGCCAACTCCAGCATAGTCAGCAGGGCAACGACAGCCAGCAGGCCACCGGCTGCTCTTTGTACCTCCCTCCTCACGTTTCACGCCTCACGTTTCACGTTTCACGCTTCACGTTTCACGCTTCACGTTTCACGCTTCACGTTTCACGTTTCACGCTTCACGTTTCACGCTTCACGCTTCACGTTTCACGCTTCACGTTTCACGCTTCGCATCACCCCGCCCCCTCGATCTCCGCCACCGCCTCGGCCGGGGCCGCCCCTGCATAGAGCACCTTCATAATACCGGGCAGGTAGCGGTTCATCGTCAGCACGTTGGCGTAGACCAGGTGGCTGATCAGTGGCTGACTCAGCTCATCGCCCTTGACGTCAATGCTCGTCTTGTAGCGAATCTCCCCGTCGTTGAGATCGAGCTCGAAATTGCCGATGATCATCCCATAGTTAGCGCGGGTGAGGAACTCGGCGATGGGCATGCGCTGCTTCTCCGGCGCTTTCACCGGGCAGATCGAGTAGAAGACGAACTGCTCCTGCTCCTCGCGGGCCTGAGCGTAGCAGGTCCACTGCCCGTTATCGCTCTGAAAGCCGGTGCGCAGGA
>DAOTYW010000099.1:0-2565 GCA_034434755.1 Anaerolineae bacterium
GGATCCGTCTCTGAAGCAGGACATTCCCCTTCGTCCCGACCTGGTCGTGCTGAGCATGGCCGTCCAGCCGTCGCCGGGCACGGCGGAGCTGGCCCACGTGCTCGACGTGCCGCTCTCCAGCGAAGGGTTCTTCATGGAAGCGCACCTGAAGATGCGCCCGATGGACTTCATCCGCGAGGGCGTCTTCTTCTGCGGCATGGCCCATTACCCCAAGTTCATTGACGAGTGCATCGCCAATGCCCAGGCGACGGCCGCCCGCGCCCTGACGATCCTGACCAAGGATGTCCTGTACGTCGGCGGGGTGATCGCCGAGGTGGACCAATCCAAGTGCGTCGGCTGCCTGACCTGCGTGCGCACATGTCCGTTCGAGATCCCCAAGGTGCGCTACGTGGACGTGGGGGTGGGGGGCATCAAGGGAGCGGCATTCATCGAACCGGCCCTCTGCCAGGGTTGTGGTACCTGCACCGCCGAATGTCCTGCCAAGGCGATCCAACTGCGCGCCTATCGGGACGAGCAGATCATGGCTCAGCCGCTGGGAGCGTGGGGAGAAGGGTGACGCGGTGACGCGGTGACGCGGTGACGCGGTGACACGGTGACGCGGTGACGCGGTGACGCGGTGACGCGGTGACACGGTGACGCGGTGACACGGTGACGCGGTGACGCGGTGACGCGGTGACGGGGTGACGCGGTGACAGGGTGACGCGGTGACGCGGTGACGGGGTGACGCGGTGACGCGGTGACGGGGTGACGCGGTGACGCGGTGACGGGGTGACATAGCGAACCAACTTGCATACTTGCACACTTGCATACTTGCATACTTTCGAGGGAGTTGAATGACCCACAGTGCCAACGGGCGCGATGAATTCGCGCCAGAGATCACGGCTTTCACCTGCATCTACTGCGGCTACATGGCCGCCGACACGGCGGGCGCGCTCCGTCTGCGCTACCCGGCGAACGTCAAGTTCGTTCGCCTGCCCTGCACCGGCAAGACAGACGTGCGCTACATCCTGGAGGCGTTCGAGCAGGGTGCTGACGGTGTCTACATCGTGGCCTGCCCGCTTGGCAACTGCCATCATGTCCACGGCAACGAACGGGCCCTGGCCAGGGTCAACTACGCCAAGAAGTTGCTGGACGAGATCGGTATCGGGGGACAACGGTTGGAGATCGCTTTCGCCTCGGGGGGCATGGGCGCAACTTTCGCTGAGGTCGCCCGTCAGATGACGGAGAGAATCAGGAAGTTGGGGCCCAGTCCGTTGAAAGGTGCGGTGGGGAATGACCAGTGAGCAATGACCAATGACCAATGAACAGTGAGCACGGTGAGGGATGGTGGGTAGTGTCGTGATTTGAGTGGAAAGAGGCCTGGTCTCGGGCGAGGGAGCTGACAATGCAGAGTGGAAAGGAGACCAATGGCAGGGGAGCGGGGGTCTGAGAGCGGAAGTTTGGTCATGGAACAGGGGGTATGGTGGGCAACGAAGAGTCACCCAAGGAAAACGCGATCGGTTCGGCAATGGTGGTCGGCGGGGGGATCGCCGGCATCCAGGCCTCGCTCGACCTGGCCGAGGCCGGCTTCAAGGTCTACATGGTCGAGAGCCGCTCGGCCATCGGCGGGCACATGGCGCAGTTGGACAAGACCTTCCCGACCAACGACTGCGCGATGTGCATCATCAGTCCCAAGCTGGTGGACGCGGGCCGTCATCGCAACATCGAACTACTGGTGGATAGCGAGGTGGTCTCGGTGCGCGGCAAGGCCGGCGATTTTACCGTCCGCGTCCGCACGCGCCCGCGCTACATTGACCTCGGCAAGTGCACCGGCTGCGGCGATTGCGCGAATGTCTGCCCGGTGATCATCCCCAGCCGCTTCAACGAGGCGCTGATGGTTCAGCAGGCGGCGTACAAGCTCTACCCTCAGGCCGTCCCCAATGCCTATGCCATCGAGAAGCGCGGCATCGCGCCCTGCCGCGACGCCTGCCCGGCCCATCAGCGCGCCCAGGGCTACATCGCCCTCATCCGCGAGGGCCGCTACGCGGACGCGCTGCGGGTGATCAAGGAGGACAATCCCTTCCCCGGCATCTGCGGGCGCATCTGTAATCACCGCTGCGAGGAGGCCTGCAACCGGGGCAAGGTGGACCAGGCGATCAATATCCACGCCCTGAAGCGGTTCGTCACCGATCAGATCTACAGCCAGGAACGAGTGCCGCCGCCGCGCGCCGAGCGGAGGTACGGGGAGCGCGTGGCGATCATCGGCGCGGGCCCCTGCGGCCTGACGGCGGCGCAGGACCTTTGTCAGCAGGGGTACGCGGTGACGGTCTTCGAGGCGTTGCCGGTGGCCGGCGGGATGCTGCGGGTGGGTGTGCCGGAGTTCCGCCTGCCCAGTTGGATCGTGGATCGCGAGGTGCAGGACATCATTGACCAGGGCGTCGAGCTGCGCCTGAACACCCGTGTGGATAATCTGGATGACGTCTTCGCCGAGGGATTCGACGCCGTGCTGATCTCCGTCGGCGCGCACGAGGGGCGTATCCTGCCCATCGAGGGCACCGACCTGGACGGGGTGATGGTCAACACCGT
>DAOTYW010000100.1:0-3358 GCA_034434755.1 Anaerolineae bacterium
CCGTCCGCCTACGCCTACCCACTGCCGACGATCCCGATCGCCTCGTCCTACGGCTACGGGCCCGTCGGCCAGGGCATGGGGCGCGCACTGACCTATTTCGTCGAGGCCCGTTCGCTGCGCCAGGTGGACAGCGGGGCCAATGCCGACCTCACTTTCGAGCCGCTGGTGCTCACCAGCTCCGCCAGTTGGGGGGAGACGTCGAAGGAGCAACTGGCCGATTACCCCGACCGCTGGCCAGAATACGACGAGGGAGTGGATATCGCCGGCCCACTGACCATCGCCGCCACGCTGGAGGACGCCCAGAGCGGAGCGCGGCTGGCCTTCTTCGGCGATTATCACTTCTGTGTCAACGCCGCCGTATCGGACGGGGCGAATGCCGACCTGTTCATCAACACGCTCAACTGGCTGACCCAGGACGAATCGTTGATCACCCTCCAGCCGCATCAGGACGTGGACCGCTACGTGACCATCCGCAGCAATCTGGTGCGCAACGCGGTCTTCTTCGTCCTCATCATCATCCTGCCACTGACCGCCCTGGCGATCGGCGTCGTCGTCCTGGTACTGCGGAGGGTGCGGCGATGAAACTGTCGGCGAACGATCGCACCTGGTTGATCCTGATCGCCCTGCTGGTGATCGCGGTCGTCTTCCTGGCGCTGGAGCGGGCCGGGGTCTTCACCGCCGATACCGATGAGGCGGAGACGGTCTGGGACCTGACGTCCGGCCAGGTCGTCGGCCTGCGGGTGGTGGAGACCGCCTCCGGCGCGGCGACGAGCGTGGAGAAGGACGCCGCCGAGCAATGGCAGGTGACTGAACCGTTCCGCCGCCCCGCCGAAACCGCCGACTGTATCCTACTGAGCAGCGTGATCGCCGGCCTGCAGGTCGAGCGGACTATCGAAGAGCCGCCGGAATCCGAGCTGAGCGCGTACGGCCTGATCACCCCCACCTATACCATCGAGGTACGGGCCGACGACGGACGCACCCTCTCCCTGGAGGTCGGCGCTCCCGTCGGCAGCCGTACCTACGTCCGGCGAGCCGGGGAGCGGGCCGTGTTGCTGGTGTACAGCTATTCCATTGAGCAGGTGACCGCTATCGTCAACGATCCGCCAGCGGCAGAGCCGACGCCCGGCATGCCGGTCACCGGGCCATAGAGGTGGAACGAACGTTGAGCGACGAAGCCATCCCCTTCGCGGACGAGAGAGAAGAAGAGGATCGGGCCATCCATGACCTGCTGGCCCTCGGTCGCCTGCAGGGCTATGTGACCAGCGATGACATCCTCAACGCCTTCCCGGAGGTCGAGGATAACCTCGAACTGTTGGAAGAGGTGTTCACGCTGCTCATGGAGGCCGGCATCGTCTTCGGCGAGCCGGAACCGACGGAGGAAGCGGAGGGGATCGAGGTAGAGGAGGAAGAGGACGAAGAACGGGAACTGGAACATGAGGGCCGCCTGACCACCGACGAGGAGGCTTACTTCCGCGCCGTCGAGGTGGATGATACGATCGGCCTCTATCTCAAGGAAATCGGTCAGGTGCCTCTGCTGACCCAGAATGAAGAGGTGGATTTAGCTAAGCGGATCGAGCGCGGGCGGCAGATGGAGAAGGAGCTGCGGCGGGACGGGGTCAGCGCGCAGCGGCGCGAGGAGATGCAGCGGCTCGTCGAGGACGGACGAGCCGCCTACGAGCATCTGCTCCAGGCGAACTCCCGGCTGGTCATCTCCGTCGCTAAGAAATACATCGGGCGAGGGGTGCCGTTCCTCGACCTGATCCAGGAAGGTAATATCGGCCTGATCCGCGCCGCCAACAAGTTCAACTACCGCCTGGGGCACAAGTTCTCCACCTACGCGACCTGGTGGATCCGTCAGGCAGTGACGCGGGCGATCGCCGACCAGTCGCGCACGATCCGCGTGCCGGTGCACATGGGCGATCAGATCAACCGTCTGTTGCGGGTCTCCCACCAGTTGACGCAGGAACTGGGCCGCGAACCGACCACCGAGGAGCTGGCGGAGACGCTGGAGATCCCCACCCGCAAGGCCGAGCAGATGATCGCCTTCGCCCGCCGCCCGGTCAGCCTGGACATGCCGACCAACGAGGACGAGGAGAGCGAGCTGGGCGATTTCATCGAGGATGACGAAGCCGTGTCGCCGCCGGACGCGGTCAGCAACTCCATCCTGCGCGATATGATCAACGAGATCCTGCAGGAGCTGCCGCCGCGCGAGGTGCGCATTCTCCAACTGCGGTACGGGTTGGTGGACGGCGAGACCTACACGCTCGAGGAAGTGGGGAAGAAACTGGGCGTGACGCGGGAACGGGTGCGACAGATCGAGGCCCAGGCGCTCAGCCGGCTGCGCCACCCGATGCACGCCCGTCGCCTGCGGGGATTTCTCAGGGAATGAAGCGGACTGCGGATAGGGGGCGGGCCGGCGGCCCGCCCCGTTACCGAATAGATGACCCCATAGGGCGGGCCGGCGGCCCGCTCTACCCCTGCCAGGCCACCCCGGAGCACACGTCCGGGGCCGTCGCGCTATGCCGCCGGCTGCGCCCGCAGGTTCGCGGAGATGCCGCGCAGCGTCGCCACATGCTCGGCCAACCGCTCGCCCTTGCGGGCCAGCAGCGCCTGCCAGACGACCAGCAACACCGTCACCAGGCTCGCCGCCGAGGGCAAGCCGATCGGGCTATTGGCGCTGCACAGCAGCACGTGCTCGGCCACCTGGGCCGGCGGCGCTACCGCCGACACGGCTACCGCCGCGGTGCCGGCGCCCCGCTCGCGGGCGAAGCGCAATACGGCAGCGGTGTCCGCCCCGGCTTCCGGCAAGCCCAGCCCGATCAGCAGGTCCCCCTGGCCCAGGGTGGACAACGCGCCGACCGCTGCCGCCGGTCCGGCGTTCAGGGCACACGCCTTCACGCCGGCCATGCGCAACTGGTCCGCGAAGAACTCCGCCAGCGCGTACGCGCCTCCTTCGCCCACGACCCAGACGTGCGCGGCGTTGGCCAACAGTTCGACGATCCGCGCGCCCTGGTCGGTCACCTGGCCGATGGCGATCTCCAGGTTATGGCGCTCGTTCTCCATCAGCGCGCGCAGTTGTCCAGCCGCCGTGTCGGCTTCACTAAAGCCGGCGTAACGGGCGGTCAGGTCCGCTTTCACCACCCGCTGGATCTCGTGGGACAGCTCGCGGTAGCCGCGGTACCCCAGGGTCTGCGAGAAGCGTACCACCGTCGCCGCGTCAACGCCCATCATCGCGGCCAGTTCGGTCGCCGTCATGAAGGCTACGTCCATCTCATTGTTGAGAATGAACTCGCCCAGGCGCTTGAAGCTCGGCGTGAGCGACTCGTAGTGCTCCTTGATCCGGTCTCTGAACATCTTG
>DAOTYW010000101.1:0-15988 GCA_034434755.1 Anaerolineae bacterium
CCGGTGTGCCGGCCCCTCACCCCGCCCCCTGGCCCCCGCCCCTCTCCCGCCGGGCGGGAGAGGGGCGGGGGGAGGGGGTGGGGTGAGCGCTCAGCTCCGCGGACGGTAGGCAGTCACAATTGTCGGTAGAATTGTCGGTCGGCGTCACGCGATGACAACAACAAGAGGCAGCCCGCAGGCTGCCTCCTGGTCGGGGCGGACGGATTTGAACCGTCGATCTCTACAACCCCATTGTAGCGCGCTAGCCGGACTGCGCTACGCCCCGCAGTGGGAATTATAGCAGAGGCGGGGGGTTTTGGCAAGCGGGGGTCCTACTGAACGACGCACGAGCGCCCCTGCTTGACAAAACAAAGGAGCCGCCTTATAATACCCTTTCCCTGGGGGGAAGATCGAACGAATGGGCAGAAGCGCTGAGAGTGGGACTCATGCGCTTCATTTGTGTGTTGGGCATCTGGGACACGAGGGAGGAGGCCTATGCACTATCCGGACGATACGGGTGAGATTCAGAATTTCGTCTCCTTGCGCATCAGCCTCGCTTCACCTGACGAAATCCGCAACTGGTCCTACGGAGAAGTCCTCAAACCGGAAACGATCAACTATCGCCGCCTGCGCCCCGAAAAGGATGGCCTGTTCTGCGAGGCGATCTTCGGGCCGACCAAGGACTGGCAGTGCTATTGTGGGAAGTACAAAAACGTCCGTTACCGGGGGATCATCTGCGACAAGTGCAACGTCGAGGTCACCCGCGCGGCCGTGCGGCGCGAACGGATGGGCCACATCGAACTAGCCGCGCCCGTAGCGCACATCTGGTACACCCGTCGTACCCCCAGCTTCCTCGGCATTCTGCTGGACGTCTCACGGCGCAACCTGGACCGCGTGCTCTACTTCGCCCAGTATGTCATCACTTCCGTTGACGAGGATGCCCGCCAGAAGGCCCTGAAGCGGCTCGAAGAGGAATACGAGCAGCGCAAGCATGAGATCGAGCGCGTCGCCCAGGAGACCATCGCCGCTCTGGAGGCCCGCCTGGTCGAGGCTCAGGCGCACGCCGACGAAGGCACCCAAACCATCCGCGCCCGCATCGAGGAGCGCCTCAACGCCGAGACCGAGGCGTTGATGAAAGAGGCCCAGGAACTGCGCCGCAAGCTCGAGGACCGCCAGGGCAACAAAGCCCGCACCCCGCTCGTGCTCAAGGCTACCGAGACCGTCATCGTGGCCAAGGACGAGGTCATCGGGCGGGAACACCTGACGATGCTCAACCAGGTCGTCCAGGACGAGCTAGAACGGCTGCAGGGCCGTCTGCGCGCCGAGGAGGAACAGGAACTATCGCCCCTGCTGGGCGACCTGGAACACTGGCGCGGGGCGATCGGCGACGAGAGCGCGCGCATTCAAGAACAACTGGCCCTCGACCTGGAGCGGCTGCGCGCCCAGACCGACGCCGACCGCGAGGAGCTGTTGAGCCTGGAGCAGATGCAGTTCCTTACCGAACCCCGCCTGCGCGAATTGAAGAGCAAGTGGGGCCAGGTCTTCCGCGCCGGCATGGGCGCCGAGGCGTTCTACGAGATCCTGCGCCGGATGGACCTGGACAAGATGGCCCAGGAGCTGTGGCAGCAACTGCGCCACGACCGCTCCAAGCAGCGACGCAAGAAGGCCACCCGGCGGCTGCGCGTGATCGAGGCGCTGCGCAAAAGCGAGAACCGGCCGGAATGGATGATCCTCACCGTGCTGCCGGTCATCCCGCCCGACCTGCGGCCCATGGTGCAGCTCGACGGCGGGCGCTTCGCTACCTCCGATCTGAACGACCTGTATCGGCGGGTGATCAACCGCAACAACCGCCTCAAGCGCCTGGTCGAGCTGGGCGCGCCCGATGTGATCGTTCGCAACGAGAAGCGCATGCTCCAGGAGGCAGTGGACAGCCTGATTGACAACAGCCAGCGCGGCAAGGCCCTCTCCCGTCGCGGCCACCGCCAACTGAAATCGCTCAGCGACATGCTCAAGGGCAAGAAGGGCCGCTTCCGACGCAACCTGTTGGGCAAGCGCGTGGACTACTCCGGCCGCTCGGTCATCGTCATCGGCCCCAAGCTGAAACTGCACCAGTGCGGCCTGCCCAAGGAGATGGCCCTCGAGCTCTACCGCCCCTTCGTCATCAGCAAACTGGTCGAGTACAACTACGCCAGCAACGTCAAGGCGGCCAAACGGATCATCGAGCGCCAGCGCCCAGAGGTCTGGGAAGTGCTGGAGGAGGTGATCCAGAACCGCCCGGTGCTGCTCAACCGCGCACCGACCCTGCACCGCCTGGGCATCCAGGCCTTCGAACCGGTGTTGGTCGAGGGGAAGGCGATCCAGATCCACCCGCTGGTCTGCTCCGCCTTCAACGCCGACTTCGACGGCGACCAGATGGCCGTGCATATTCCCCTCTCCCAGCAGGCGGTCGAAGAGGCGCGCGAGCTGATGCTGGCCACCCGCAACCTGCTCAAGCCGTCGTCCGGCGAACCGATCGTCGGACCGACCAAGGATATGTGCCTGGGCGTCTATTACCTGACCATGGAGGTGGACCAGCCGCATCGCGGCGACGGTAAGGTCTTCACCAACCTGGACGAGGTCGAGATGGCCTATAGCCTGGGCCACCTGGACCTGCACGCCCGCATCCGCGTGCGCCAGGTCTACGAGCAGGCCGCGCCGCCGGATGAACTGGTCAGCACGACCGTCGGCCGCTGTCTGTTCAACCGCATCCTGCCCGATGAGCTGCGCTTCGTCAACGGGACCCTGGACAAGGGCGGGCTGCAGGACCTGATCGGGCTGTGTTATCGTCGCCTGGGCAGCGATGCGACGACGAGCCTGGTGGACCGGATCAAGAACATCGGCTTCCACTACGCCACCCGCTCCGGCGTGACTATCGCCATCTCTGACCTGCGGATCCCCGAAGAGAAGGAGCGCATCCTGGAGGAAGCGGCGGTGAAGGTGGCCGAGGTCGAGCGGCAGTACCGCCGCGGGCTGTTGACCTCCGACGAGCAATACGCCCGGACGATTGACCTGTGGAGCCGCGCCCGCGAGGACGTGGCCCGCGAGGTGACTCGCGTGATGGAGCCCGGCGGCCCGGTGGCCGTGATGGCCCGTTCGGGCGCTTCCAAGGGCGGCTTCGGGCCCATCTCGCAGTTGGCCGGGATGCGCGGCCTGATGGCCGACCCCTCCGGGCGGATCATCCCGATGCCGATCCGCTCTAACCTGCGCGAGGGGCACTCGGCGCTGGAGTACTTCATCAGCACCCACGGGTCGCGCAAGGGGTTGGCCGACACCGCCCTGCGCACGGCGGACGCCGGCTACCTGACCCGTCGGCTGGTGGACGTGGCGCAGGATTCCATCGTCAGCGCCCACGACTGCGGCACGCAGAGCGGCATCTGGATCCGCGCCGCCGATGACGTCGGCGGGCAGAAGATGAGCGAGCGTGTGCTGGGCCGCGTCGCCGCCGCTGACGTGCTCCACCCGCAGACCGGCGAGGTGCTCGTCGCCCGGAACCAGGAGATTGACGAGGACGCGGCGGAGCAGATCCAGTCCCTCGGCGTCGAGGCCGTCTTCGTCCGTTCACCGATGACCTGCGCCCTGCTGCGCGGCGTCTGCCAGATGTGCTACGGACGCGACCTGGGCCGCGGCCGGCTGGTCCATATCGGCGCCGCGGTCGGCATCGTCGCCGCCCAGTCCATCGGCGAGCCCGGCACGCAGTTGACCCTGCGCACGTTCCACACCGGCGGCGTGGCCGCCGGCGGCGACATCACCAGCGGCCTGCCGCGCGTCGAGGAGCTCTTCGAGGCCCGCCAGCACCCCCGTGGCGAGGCGGAGATCTCCGATATTGACGGACTGGTGCATATTATCCGCAGCGACGCCCAGAAGAAGGTGCAGGTCACCCATACTGAACTGCTCACCGAGGAGTACCCCATCCCCGATGGCTGGGAGATCCACGTCGAGGACGGCGACGAGGTCGAGGCCGGCGGTCTGATCGCCCAGCACGGCGAGGGCGAGGAGGCTCATCTCGTCCTCGCCCGCCACAAGGGCCTCATCCGCCGCGAGGACCGCCACGTCCAACTGCTCTACGAGCGCGTGGACGAGCGCGAGTACGAGATCCCGCTCGCCGCCCGCCTCCTGGTCGCCGAGGGGCAGATGATTCAGGCCGGCACGCAGCTCTCCGAAGGCATCCGCAACCCCCATCGCATCCTCCAGGTGCTTGGCCGCGAGGCGGCGGAGATGTACATCCTGACCGAGATCCAAAAGGTCTACCGCTCGCAGGGTGTGAACATCAACGACAAGCACTTCGAGATCATCATCCGCAAGATGCTGGGGAAAATGCAGGTAGTCAGCCCCGGCGACACGGATCTGCTGCCCGGCGATGTGATCGACCGGCTGGCGCTGGAAGAGATCAACCGCCAGGCCATCGCCGATGGAGGACAGCCGGCCAAGGCGCGGGCGATCCTGCTCGGCGTGACCAAGGCCGCCCTGGCCACCGACAGCTTCCTGGCCGCCGCCTCCTTCCAGCACACGATCAAGGTGCTGGCGAAGGCGGCGATCGAGGGGCAGTTGGATCGGCTCTACGGTCTCAAGGAGAACGTGATCATCGGCAAGCTGATCCCCGCCGGCACCGGCTACCGGGGCGATACGCCGGAAGCCGATGGGCCGATCGAGTCTTACGAGGGCGTCAAGATCCAGAGCCCCGAAGCAGCGAAACCGACCACGCCATTGCTGGGCAAGGTAACATCCCGCGGTGAGTTCGACAGCGAGGCCATGGACCTCTTCGAGTCGCCGTAGCCATTCCGCTGCGGTCCGCCCACAGCGCTGCGGGTGGCCGACGGCGATGCCGTCGGCCACCTGGCTTTTCCTAGCGCAGTGGGAACGAGACCTCCCCCAGGTCGAGGAAATCCCCGCCACTGACGAGCGGCCGGCGCGCCCCGCTCGACGGGTCGTACAGGGCGGTCACCAGGTGATACGTCCCCGGCATGTGCGCGGACGAGAGCACCAGCTCGTACCGCTGCGGGATGACCTCGCCGGTCGGCAGGCGCGAGAGCGGCCAGTAACCGTTGACCACCGGCTGGTCCTGTTGGGTCAGCGCCGGCTGCCCAATCTGCTCCGTCAGTTGCACCGTGGCGGACAGCCCGGCCGACTGCGGTTCCGTCAGTTCCCAGAACAGGTAGATCGCCAGCAAACGCCCTTCCTGATGGAGCGAGAAGCCGCGCAGCCGGATGCCGCCCTCGAAGGAAATGTCCAGCGGATGGTCGGCGGCCAGCGGCGTCAGCGGCGCGTCGTCGGGCAGGGCGTAGGCGAACAGCCGCATCTCGCGGCTATAGAGCATCTCCGTCCGGTATCCCCCCGCCGCCTCCAGTGTGCCGACGCACACCCCGCCAGGGTCAACCGCATCGTCCTGGTAGAGGAACAGCCATAACCGCCCGCCCGCGAGGGGACGGTTCGCCTCCAGGAGCTGCGCGCCTCCCGCCGGCTGGACCCGCTCCCCCACCCGTGGCCCGACGGCGAACGCGACCGGGCTGGCGTAGGCGCTGAAGGTCTGCGCCGCGTGGCCGGCCACCGCCAGTCCCCGGTCGCCCGGCTGGGCCCGTTCGTTCAGAAACGCCACCGCCGCGCGATGATCGGGATACCAGGTCGTCGGGTCGGCCTGGATGAGGGTGATCGCCTGCCGGGCGCACCAGATAGTGGCGGCAATGAGCAACGGGGCCAGCATCGCCCAGGCGGCCCGCCGGCCCCACCAACGCTCGCCCAGGGCCGCTGGCGCCTCCACGACGCCCGCCAACAACGCCGGCAACGCCCAGATCAGATAGCGGACGTGGTAGACCGGGCGAAGCTGCCAGAAAGCGAACAGCCCCAGCGCGCCCAGGCCCAGCCCCAGCGCCAGCGGCCCGCCGCGGGCCGGGTCGCGCCGGTGAGCCAGGTACAGCCCGACCACCCCACCCGCCAGCAACAGGTAGCCCCACTCCACATCCACCGCCGCCGATACGGGCAGCAACAGATCGCGCCCAGTCAATAGCTCCGGCCCCAGCTCCGCCAGGAACACCGGCGGCGTGGGCGGCGATCCGGTGGCGAAGCTGACGAAACCCGTGGCGACCGGCAGGGCGTATAGCCACCACAGCGCGGCGACCACAAAGGGAAGAAGGTCAATGAACAATGAACGATGAACAATGAACAATGGACGATGAGCAATGGCGACGTGGGAGGTGGGGTATGGGAGTTGGCGCAGGCGGCACCGGCGGGGGACTGTCGGCTGGAGGCCGGGGGCTGCGGCCCGTGGCCTGCCGAAGCGCAAGGCGGCCAGCGCAGCCCCGACCAGGGGGAAAAGGGCGAAGTAATGGGTCAGCAGCGCCGCCGCTGCGCCAACGATCCACAGCCAGCGCCGGCGGGCAGTCAGCCCCAGCAAGGCCAGGAGCAACCACAGGGTCAGCAGCGAGTACAGCCGGGCGTCTCGCGCATACCACACGGTCAGCGGGTGCAGGGCGAACAGGAGGGGGACAACGGCAGCAGCGCTCAGGCGCGCCCGCCGGCCCAGGGCGAACAGGACCGCCACGGCAAGGACGGCAGCGGCCAGGCTGGGAAAGCGCAGCAGTTCCTCCAACCCGTTCGCCGGTTGTAAGCCGGGCGCGTAGGGCTGCACGCCCACCAGCGCGCACCAGCCCTTCAGCAGGAGCGGGTACAGCGGCGGGTAGGGCTGCTCGGTGCGCAGGATGTTCAGCAGGCTCGCCAGGGTATGGCCCAACACCAGGTCGGCGTTGAAGAGCTCATCGTACCACAGGCTGGCCCGCCCCAGGTGATGCCATCCCAGCCCCCACAGGCCCAGGACGCCGGTCAGCGGGAGCAGCCAGGCGACAGATCGGCGCATCATGCACTCGTTTCCCACGGGATCGTGGCCACCCCAGCGGCGGCGCGGCAGACGGTGACGGCAGGCTGGCGTCCGAAACGCGCCTGGTAAGCCTGCGCCAGGCGCGCCGACAGCTCTTCCACCGCCTCCGCTTCGGCCAGGGCGACGATGCAGCCGCCGAAGCCGGCGCCGGTCAGCCGTGCCCCATAGCAGCCACGCACCGCCCAGGCCGTCTCGGCCAGCAGGTCGAGCTCCGGCGCGCTGACCTGGTAGTCATCGCGCAGGGACTCGTGACAGCGGCGCATCGCCCGGCCCACCAGCTCCAGGTCGCCGGCCCGCAGCGCAGCGACAGCCTTCAGGACGCGGGCGTTCTCGCCGACCACGTGACGGGCACGTCGGCGCAGCGTCGCCGGCAGATGGTACTGCAGCCGGGCGAAGTCCTGGGCGGACACGTCGCGCAGGGCGCGGATGCCGGGCAGGTGACAGCTCAGCAGCCGCACCGCTTCCTCGCACTCCTGCCGGCGGCGGTTGTACTCGGAGGCGGCGAGTTCGCGCCGCACGCCGGAATCGGCCACCACCACAGCAACCCCCGTCGGCAGCGGCAGCGGCTCGATCTCCAGCGAGCGACAGTCCAGCAACAGGACATGATCGGCCCGTCCACAGGCGGAGGCCATCTGATCCATGACCCCGCAGCGCACACCGACGTAGCCGTTCTCCGCCCGCTGGCAGGCCAGGGCCACTGCGGTGCGCTCCAGGTCTAGGTCGGACAGCGTCCGCCAGGCCCAGGCGCAGGCGACTTCGATGGCCGCCGAGGACGACAGCCCCGCTCCCTGCGGCACGTCGGAGGTCAGCACGGCCTCCATGCCGACCAGCGCCGCCCCGCGTTCGGCCAGCGCCCAGGCCACCCCGCGCGGGTAATCGGCCCAGTCGCCCTGGCGGGGCGGGACAGGAGCAAGCGAGAAGGTCGCTTCCTCCTGCAAGTCGAGGGCCACCACACGCGCCAGCGGCTCCTCCAGCGGCGCGGCGGCGACCCAGGCGGCGCGGTCCACGGCCAGCGGCAGGACATAGCCCTCGTTGTAGTCGGTGTGCTCGCCCAGCAGGTTGACCCGCCCCGGCGCCCGCACCAGCACGGTCGGTTCCCGTCCGAAACGGGCGCGGAAGCTCGCCACAGCCCGGTCACGCATCGTCCAACCTCCATCTACCGAAATGTCTATCGAAACACCACCTGGACGGCCCGATCCATCTCCAACGTCAGCGCGAACTCCAGTACCGTCCCCTCTACCGTGGACGGCGCCGGCTGTGTCTCCACCACCTGCGCGCCGGCGGGCAGCCGCACGCGCACCCGCAGCGGCAGCGCGCCCGTCCCCGCCTGCTTCTGCACCGTCAGGCGGTAGACAAAGCCTGCATCCTGGGCCTGCACCACCTCCGTCGGCAGCGCGATCTCGAAACGCGTCTCCACCGTCTCCCCCACGTCCAGCAGAAGGAACGTCGCCAGCACGTCGCGCCCGGATTCGCCGCGGGTCAGCGTGACCGTCCCATCGCGGGGCTGCCCGTCCAGCAGCGACTCGCCAGGGATCGGGTGGCCGGTTGCCGCCAGCAGTTCGCTGCCGGCCGGCAGGTAGACGCGCAGGTAGTCCCAGTAGCAGCGGGCGATCATCTGCTCGTAGGTCGGATCGTAACGCGGCTCCTGGCGGCATGGGGTCTCCCCTTCCGTCAGCGTGTGGCGGTGGCGGACGATGAGCGTCGCCCGTGGGTGCGTCGGGTCGCTCAGGTCCACCGTATACTCCAGGCTCTCCTCGATCACTGCGTTGACCTTGTTGAACCCGACGTTGGCGTCCACGACCATCAGGAAGTCGCCATCGTCCTCGGCCAGCGCGCCGTCCCAGCCCAGTTCGGCGGCCAGCGCGGCGGCGGGCGCGTCCTCCAGGTAGAGCTGGATGTGCCGTTGCTGGAGCGCCTGCAGCGCCGCCTGGGCCAGGACGCGCAGGTCCACCTGCTCCGCTTCCCGATTCAGTCGCCGCAATGCCGCCTCCAGCACGGCGGCCATGAAATCCTTGCGATGCAGCCACCACTCGGCAGTTGGATCGTCTCCCGGATTCCAGGCCTGGCGGGCCGCCTGGATCACATTCGCGCCGGTGACCGGCTCGTCATACCCCTCCACCTCCAGCGGTCCCAGCCCGTCGAGCAGCAGCCAGATCGCCTGCTGGTCGAGGGCGATGACCCCGTCCACCTCCACATCCCGGCTGATCGTGTAGAGGGCGATGGCCTGGCGGGCCGAGGTGGGAAAGTCGGGACTCCAGTTGCTATCGCGGAAGAGCCACAGGTCGCTCCGCATCGTCTCGCGCAGCGCCGCCGGCGGGTCGGGATAGGGGCGGGTAAAGTCATCCACGGCGTAGCTATCCTCGAACTGGAGGGCCAGGATGCGCCCGCGCTCGACGGTCAGTCGGGCCACGCCGCTGATGAAGCCGCCGGTGGGCCGTAACTCATCCTCGTTCTGCACCAGCACCAGGTAGGTGCGCGGGCCGTCGGCGCCGAGCAGATCGGGAGCCAGCAGCGCAGCGTCCACGCCCTGTTCCAGCAGCGGCAGGTAGCGGTCGAGCCGCTCGACCCAGCCGCGCAGCCGCGGGGACAGCCCCTCCACCGCCAGCCTCTCGCGGGCCTGGCGGGCGCGGGCAACGGCGGACTGGGCAGCCAGCAGTTGCGGGCGGGCGTCGGCCAGGGCGGCGACTGCCTCCTCCATCAGTCCCGCCTGGCCGGGCGCGCTGCCGGTGGCCTGTTCCAGCAGCGGCGACAGCGGCCCGACCACCTCGTCGCCCGCCGTCACCAGGTTGACAGCGATCTCCAGCAGCGCCGGCGCGGCCTGGATGTCGGCTCCGTAGCGGGGCAACCAGCCCAGGTGGGGCGCCAGCCAGAGGAAGGGCCGGGCGGCGCGGTCGAGCGCCTCCACGTCGGCGCGGACGGTGTGCCACAACGCCGTCGCCTGGGCCACGTCCAGCCCCTCCACGCCACCCGCCGCCAGTGACTCCACGGCATCCAGGTCAGCGCGCACGGCGGAGACCGCCGTCCACAGGCGGTAGAGCGCCGCTCCCAGCAGCGCCGCGCCGACCAGCAGCAGTGCCAGGAAAATCACGACGGTCAACCGAACGCGCCTGCGCCTACCAAGATGACCCTGGGACATGCTCCCCTCCACCCGTAGGGCGGGCGGCTCGCCCGCCCACCTTACATCAGCGACTCACTCTGGGCGGGCGGCTCGCCCGCCCACCTTACATCAGCGACTCACTCTGGGCAGGCGGCTCGCCCGACAGCAATCACGGTTCCACGCACGAAAGCTCCCCGTCAGGCAGGATGGCACAGACCGGGCGCTCCAGCGCCGTCGCCGCCTGCCTCGCTCCTGCTTGCAGCGCCTCCACCGGTAGCGGGACGCCCAACCGCCGCGCCAGTTGGGCCACGTACCAGTCGTAGCCCAGCAGGCCCGTGTCCACCGTGACCACGTCACTCCTCCGGTCGAGCGCGTACTGAAAGTACCACAGGGCGAAAGTCTGCTCGTCCCGCTCGCTCAGGATGACCGCTTGCAGCGGGGCCGGGTCGAGCACCCGCGCCGCGAACTCGCTGCCCGTCCGGTCGTCGCTGAGGTCGAGCGCCGGAAAGCGCACACCCATCGCAATCAGCGGCAGGACGAGCGCCAGCGCCAGCGCCGCCCACCCAGCCCAGCGCTGCCGCGCCGTCAGCGCCCCGAGCAGCCAGTCCGTCCCCCAGCCCAGCCACAGCGCCAGGCAGACCAGCGCTGGCAGTAGGTACAGGTACGAATCGCTCGTATCATACCCGATGGCGAAAGCGGAGTCAAGGACGAGCACGACGGCTGTGGCGCCAAGCAAGCCACGCCCATTCGGGCAATGCGTGGCCGAAAATGAGAGGCCACACCCCCCCAGGACGATCACCAGCAGGCCGGGCCAGCCGAACGTCTCCGTCAGCAGGCCGGCCCAGGAGAGCAGGCGAGCGGGCAGGTGGGTCGGCGGCAGCGCGAAGACGAACCCGCGGTATGGCCCGCCGGAGACCATCCACTCGAACCGCTCCAGGGTGCGCGGGTCGCCCCAGTTGACCGGCGGGTCGGCGGCGGCGCGCAGGGGCAGGTACAGGTAGACCGTCAGCCCCAGCGCCAGTCCCAGCGCGCCCCACAGCCAGGCGCGGCGCGGGCGCCCCAGGGCCAGCAGCGCCAGCGGCGCGCAGAAGAGCGCGGTCAGGTGGTTGCCCAGGCTCAGCCCCCACAACAGGCCCACCCCCAGGGGACACCTGGCCGCGCCGACGCACGCAGCGGCCAGCAGCGCGGCGGTGAACAGTCCGTTCAGCGCGTGGACCTCGGTCACCGTCGCCTGCGACCACAGGAGGGGCGAGGCGGCCAGCGCCAGGCCGGCCGCGAGCGCGGCGGACGGGCGCGCGCCCGTCCGCGCCAGCGCCCAGGCCAGCAGCGCCGCCGTCAGTGCCGCGCAGAGGGCAGAGAAGAGGTTCGTGCGCGTGGCGACCTCCCCCAGCGGCAGCCACGTGAACAGGTGAGCCAGGAGGACGTAGGTGGGATAGCCGGGCGGGTGGGGAATGCCCAGCGTCCGCGCGGCAGCGGCCAGCTCCCCGCCGTCGGCGCTGTCGTGCGCCCAGGTCAGGCCGGGGGACAGGGTCGCCAGGTACAGCCCCAGGGCGACCAGCCCCACCGCCGTCGCGCAGAGCGCGGCCGTGCTCCTGCCCACCTGCTCACCCATCTCTCTGCTCTCGACGGCGGACGGGTAGCCACCCTGCAGCGACGACTCCCAGCACGATCTGCGGCAGGTAGACGATCAGGTGCAGCACCGTCGCGTAAGCCAGGGCGACCGGCCCCTCGATCCCGAAGGTCGCCAATCCCACGACGGCCAGGGCGTGGAAGACGCCCACGCGGGCGGGCGAGGACGGCGGGGCCACGCCGACCAGCAGCAGCACGAGCAGAAACAGCGCCGCTCCCAGTGACAGCCGCAGGTCGAAGGCGAAGAAGAGCAGGTAGTTGGTCGCCACGGAGAGCGCCCAGATGGGCACTGACCAGGCACAGGCGACCAGCGCCGTGCGCGGCCGGCGCAGGGCGACCAGCCCGTCCAGCCCGCGGCGCACTCGCTCGCCCAACCCGCTGCCGACCCCCCAGGGCAGCCGTCGTCCCCAGCGGTCGGCCCAGTCCACGGTGCGCGATTCGGGCAGGGCCACGGCCAGGACGAACAGCAGCCCGCCCACGGCGGCCATCCCGGCCAGCCCGCCGGTCAGCCAGGGCGGCAGCGGGGTGAGCAGGGCAGCCAGGCCGGCGCCGAGCAGGAGGAAGATCACGTCGAAGGCCTTCTCGGCGGCAACCGTGCCCAGGGCAGTCATCCGGCTGGTCTGACCGCCCGCGCCGGCCACGCAGGCGCGGGCGACGTCGCCGGCGCGGGCCGGCAGCAGCGCGTTGGTCACCTGACCGACCAGCAGGGCGCGGACGAGGAGCCCCCAGGAGGGCCGCGGTGCCGATGGGAAGAGCGCCCGCCAGCGGGCGACCTTGCCGGCCATCGTCAGCAGGGTGACCAGCAGGGAGAGGGAGACCCACAGTGAGCGGGCCTGGGTCAGCCCGGCCCACGCCTGGCGCAGGTCGCTGCCGCGCAGCAGCCAGGCCAACAGGGCCAGGCCGAGGGCCAGCCCCAGCAAGGTGCGCCAGAGCAGCCAGCGCTTCCTCACACCCCTCGCCTGCGACGCGAGAGCAGCCAGACGGCCACGGCGAGCGCCATCAGCAGCAGGATGGCCCACAGCCACGGCGAGCAGAGCAGCCCACGGATGGGCGGTGTGCCAGGCGGCGGAGTCGGAGACGGCAAGGCCTGGCCGGGCGGCTCCGTTGCCTGGCCCGGCGCGGCTGGTGCGGTGAGCGTCGCCGGGACTGTGGCGACGAGCGGTAGGCGTGTGGTCGGTGAGGGCGCGGGCAGCGTGGGAGAGCCCACGGAAGCCATGGTCGGGGGCGGAGACGAGGTCACGGCTGGCGGCGCGGAGGGCGTCGCGGTGTCGCCTGGCGGGGGCAGCGGCGTGGTCGGCAGCGGCGACGGCGCGGGCGTGGTCGGCGGCGGCGACGGCGCGGGCGTGGTCGGCAGCGGCGACGGCGTGCGCGTGGGGACCGTCTGGCGGTGCGCATTCTGCTCCGGCGTAGCCCACGCCGCGTGGGCCAGCGCCCCCATCACGATCAGACCAGCAATCCCCACCGCCAACGCCATCCAGATCGGAATCAGAGTAGAAACCCGCTTCATATCCTCCCCCTCTGCGTTTCACGTTTCACGTTTCACGTTTCACGTTTCACGTGTTACGCGGTCCGTAGTCAGTGCTCCCCCAGCCCCTAAGGCGGTTCGTACCCGGCCCAGGAGATTCCCAGCGGCGTGGGAGTGCGCGTCTGCGGGTCGAACAGGTTGCCCGTCGGGTAGGTCGTGTCGGCCAGGCTGTACCAGCACCACCACTGCACCAGCCGGTTGTCGTCCGCCGGGTAGCCGATCTCGTCGTCCGTGGCGGTGAGGAAGAAGTCGAACGTGGCGGCCATGAATGCTTGCACGCGCGCCGCGTCGAAGCCATAGTCGGGCGGCATCAGCACCCCGTACTCGGAGACCACCAGCGGACGGTTGCGCTGCCCGTGCTCAGCCATCCAGCGCCGGAAGGCGACGATCTGCTGCTGGAATAGCTCCATGTCGTCGTGATCGGCGATCTCGTAGAGCACCCCGGCGGTCGCGTCCATGCCCGGCGGGATGTCCACGCCCCACGAATCGCGCTCCTCGCGGAGGATGAACGCATGCACGTTCCAGACATCCACCGGCATCGGTTCGCCGTAGAACTCCTGGTAGGCAGCCAGCACCCGATCGAGGTAAGCCAGCCGCAGCGGGGTGGGCTGCGCTACCCCGCCGATGGCGACCCGACAGGTGGGGTCCACCGCCTTGAGCAGGGTGTACAGCTCGTGGTAGAGCCGGGCGTACTGCTCCGGCGTCGTATTGTCCTGCCAGCGCACGTCCGGCTCATTGCCGATCAGCCAGGTCGAACCGGGGTTGGCCTCCGCGGCAGCGCGGATCGTCGCCTCGTCGGGGCGGTAACCGTCCTCGGAGACGCGGATCATCTGCCAGAAGTCCACTCCAGCAGGACGGGGCGGGTTCACCTGCACCCACCAGGTCAGGTACCAGCCGATGCCCAACCGTTCGACCGGGTAGGCGTCGAGCGGGCCGAGGGGGACGCCGACGCCGAAGCGTTCGCGGCCGGTGGGCGGGGAGGCAGGCAGCGCCCCGGCGACCGTCGGCGGGGCGGGCGACGCGATGACCACGCCCGGCACGGTGGGCACCAGCGGATCCGGTGGGCGAGGGGTGGGCCGCGGCGGTGAGTGGAGCGTCGGCGCCGCCGGGCCGAACGTGGGCGACAGCGCCGTGGGATTGCAGCCCATGCCCGCCACAGCCATCAGCACGACCAGGACGACCAGCCTTCTGAAATGCCGCATCGGACGGAAGTATAGGCGAAAGCAGAGGGCCTGTCAACTGACGAATTTCATGCTATAATCACCACCTACCCTCCCGTAGGTTCGGATGCAACCTCTTGCCTGCCACTTTCTAACCTGCGGGAGGGTAGAGGGTAGGCATTTACCTTCGTTCGACCAATCGCCGCCGGACAAGCCCCTCGAAGGCCAGGCGCGACGATTGAGATTACTAAGGGGGAACACAGCCAATGAGCACAGGTCCAACTCCGCAACAACCCAACACCCTGGGCAAGACGAGCCTATTCCTGGGCATCACCTCGGCATCGCTGGTCTTCGGGATCGGTTTGTGCGCGCTGGTCGGCCTACAGCAGGGCTGGCTGCCGGTCGCGGCAACTGTCCTATACGTCTGTGGAGCCAGCAGCGGATTCCTGGGCTTCTTGGCGCTGGTACTGGGTATCGGAGGGCTATTCGGGAAGAACCGGCAACGGGCGCCCGCGATCGCCGGCATGCTGCTGGGACTGGGGGGCCTGTGCCTGTTCTTTGCCGTCCTGGCGGCAGTGGCACGTGGAGGGTAGCGGGTACGACCACAGATTCCACGGATTTCGTAACTGCTCATCTGACCCTCCCGCAGGTTCGGAAGTGACGGAGCAACGCATCGGAGTAGCCATGGCCGTGCGGTTTGGGCTGCAAATTGCGCCCAAACCTGCGGGAGGAGGATGATTCCAGCGGACAAGGGGTAGTTACACAGGCAAGCAGTTACCATGTGAGGAAGCGAATGAACGAACATCATAATATTCCACGGTATGGATTCCAATCACTCTTCGCCGGCTTCGTGGTGGCATTGATGCTTCTCACCACCGCCTTGCCGGCAGGCGCGTTGTCGGTTGGCCCGCCCGCGGGGACGCGCCGGGTGCTCATTGACGTCGTCGGCGCCCCACCCTTGCCGACCGGCCTGCGCGTCCTGGAGGACTACGGCGCTTTCGTCCTGGCCGAGGTAGCGGAGCGTGACCTGCCGGCGCTGCAGAGCCGGTACCTGGTGGACATGCTCCCCGATCGGACGGTCATCTCACTCAACGGCACTGTCTTCGACACCGCGCAGGGCGAGCCAGCCATCGCCGACCACCTGCGCGCCCCCCTCGACGACCCCTACTTCCTGGTGCAGTTCTACGGGCCGATCAAGCAAGAGTGGCTCGCTGACCTGGAAGCGCTGGGCGTGACCTTCCTGGCCTACTGGCCCAACTATACCTACATCGTGCGCATGGACCCGGCGTTGCTGGATCAGGTGCGCGCTGCCCACGCCGTCCAGTGGGTGGGGCGCTACCACCCGGCCTACCGGTTGGCGTCGGATGAGGAAATGGCGCACGCCCAGCGAGATGGCGAGCGTCTGCAGGTCGTGGTCTCTGCCTTCGACGGCGTGGACGCGGCCCGTTTCCAGGCAAGCCTGGAGGCGCTGGGGGTGAGTATCGTGCTGTTCGAAGTGAACAACCCGCCGGTGGTCCGCGTCTGGGCATGGCCCGACCAGTTGCCCCGCCTGGCTGCCCTGCCCGGCGTTTTCCGCGTCGAACCTATGACCCGCCGCGGCTGTTCAACGACCGCTCCACCCAGGTGATGCACACGCGGGATGTCTGGCGGGCCAACCGCAACGGCCTGTTGCAGGACCTGATGGGCGCCGG
>DAOTYW010000102.1:0-3772 GCA_034434755.1 Anaerolineae bacterium
GGCGGGGGCCAGGGGGTGGGGTGAGGGGCCGGCACACCGGCCCTGCCAGCACCAGGCCTGGTAAAGGGTAGGCAGTTACAGCCCGTCTATGAAAAGACGCCCGCACAGGGAGGCCGGGCGGGCGTCGGGCCGGGGTGTCGCTGCCACCTACTGGATCTCGATGATGCGGAAGGTCAGCCGTCCGCCGGGAGCGTGCACCGTGACCGTGTCGCCCACGGTATGACCCATGAGGGCCTTGCCGATGGGGGATTCGTAGGAAATCTTGCCTTCCGTCGGAGAGGCCTCGGCGGAGCCCACGATGTGGTACGTCTCCGGCGCCCCGCCGTCCTCGACGATAGTCACCCGGCTGCCCAGTCCGACCGCCCCTTCGACGCCGGCAGCCTCGATGACCTCGGCCTTGCTCAACAGCGTCTCCAGCTCCAGGATGCGCCCCTCGACGAAGGCCTGCTCGTTACGGGCGTCCTCCAGTTCGGCGTTCTCCAACAGATCGCCCTCGCCCAGCGCCTCGTGCAACCGGCGGGCGACCTCCTGACGGCGCACCCGGGTCAGGTACTCCAGCTCAGCCTGCAGTTTCTCGTATCCCTCGCGGGTCAGATAGACGGTTTGCTCGCTCATAGCTCCGTGGGTTCTCGAAACGAGATGCCCCCCGCAGGGGCCTGGCGGGACACACGACAAGAAAACTGAGAGGCGTACCCCTCAGTTGAACATCCAGTGAGGTCATTATAGCCCAGGTTGTGGATTTTGTAAAGCAGGCTGCCAGTCCGTGCTTCTCTCCTACGCCAGCCGCAGCCCCGGTTCCACGTCCAGGTCCCAGCCGGCCCGTGCGCCGGCCAGTAAGCGAAAGTGCCCACAGGCGGCGGTCATGGCCGCATTATCGGTGCAGAGGACGGGCGGCGGGTAGTAGACCGGGCAATCGGCGCGGCGGCGGACCAGCTCGCGCAGTCGCCGGTTGGCGGAGACGCCGCCGCAGAGCAGCAGCGCCGCCGCCGTGTGTTCCCGCGCTGCCGCCGCCGCCTTGCTCGCCAGCACGTCCACCACCGCCTCCTGGAAAGCGGCGGCCATGTCGGCCAGCGCCTTGCCGCGAGGTGGGCCGCCGCGCTGCTCAACCAGGCGGGCAACGGCCGTCTTCAGGCCGCTGAAACTGAAGTCGTAACTCTCCTCCAGCCAGGCGCGCGGCAGGTGGATGCTTTCGGGGTCGCCCCCCGCCGCGGCCCGCTCGATGGACGGGCCGCCGGGATAGGGAAGCTCCAGCAACCGCCCCACCTTGTCGAACGCCTCCCCCGCCGCGTCGTCCAGCGTCCCGCCCAGGTAGACATAGTCCCCATGGTCGCGCATCAGCAGCAGTTCGCTGTGTCCGCCGGAGACGATCAGCGCGACGAGTGGGAACGAGAGGCCTGCCGGCGCCGCCCCCTCGGCGCGCACTTCCAGCCAGTGGGCGTAGATGTGCGCTTCCAGATGATTGACCGGCAGCAGCGGCAGGCCGCGTCCCAGCGCCAGCCCCTTGGCCACATTGACCCCCACCAGCAGCGAGCCGACCAGCCCGGGCCCATAGGTCACCGCCACCGCGTCCAGGTCGCCCCAGCCCACATGGGCCTCCTGCATGGCCTGCTGGATCACCGGCACGATGGCCTCGATGTGGGCGCGGGAGGCGAGCTCCGGGAAAACGCCCCCGTAACGGGCGTGCAGTTCCACCTGCGAGGCGACGACGTTGGAGAGCATGCGCCGGCCGTCGGCGACCACCGCCGCGGCGGTCTCATCACAAGAGGTCTCGATCCCCAGGACACGGATCTCGGCCATCGTTTCACTCCTCATCCGGTTCGACCACGTACATACACAGCGTCACCCCGCCATAGTCGCGCCGGTCGAACAGGCGCAGGTTCGTCAGCGGCACGTCCTGGTACTCGCGCCGGTCCATCTGGACGATGACCCAGCCGTCCTCGGTCAGCCAGCCGGGGCGCTCGTCCACGGCGCGGAGGGCCTCCAGCCACAGCCCGCGGTACTGCGGCGGGGCGATGTAGACGTAGTCGAAGGGCTGCGGTTCGCCGCGCAGGTACTCGAACACGTCGGCGCGGACGACCTGGCCCCTCTCCGTCAGGCGGGTGGCGGCCAGGTTCTCGCGGATCGTCTGCAGCGCCGCCGCGCCCCGCTCGACGAAGACCGCCTCCGCCGCCCCCCGGCTGAGCGCCTCGATACCCACCTGCCCGGTGCCGGCGAACAGGTCGAGGAAACGGCAGCCGATCACGTCCTGCCCCAGGATGCTGAACAGAGCGGACTTAGCCCGGTCGGTAATCGGCCGCGTGCCGCCGCCCGGCACCGGCTTCAACTTCCGCCCCTTCGCCTTCCCCGCGATGACCCTCATCGGTCGTACCTATCCCCCTGGCACCAAGCCGGCCCGCGCCCCTCACGGCCCCGGCGTGGCGAGCGGCGATACGGTCGGCTGGGCCGTGAGGGTGGCCTGGACGTTCTGGATCGCTTCCAGCGTCGCCGCGAAGTAGGTGGCGGTGACGTTCGGCGTGGGCGGCACCACGAAGGTCGGTGTGGGTGACCCGCCGCCCGAGCGCCAGCCCGACAGCCGCCCGCTCAGCAGCACGGCGGCCAGCAGCAGGACGATGAGCGCGGCGAGCAACACCGCCACCCACCGTCTGCGCCGGCGCGTCGGGCGGGCTGCCGCCGCGACCGGCCACACCGGCGCGGGCGGGGTCGGGGCCGTCGGCCGCGGCGTGACCGGCTGCGGGGCTGTCGGCGAGTCATCCACCGGCGCGGCCGCCGCCGGCGTCCGCAGCGGCACGGCGCGCAGTTCGGCGACGAACTCCGCCGCCGTCTGGTAGCGCTGTTCGGGGCGCTTGGCCAGCGCCCGCCGGATCATGCCGTCCAGCGCCTCGGAAAGCTCGGCGCGGACGGCTCGCGCCGAGGGCACCGGTTCGTTGACGTGCTTGAGCGCGACCGCCAGCGGCGTGTCGGCCTCGAAGGGCAGTTGCCCGGTGACCATCTCGTAGAGCACCACGCCCAATGAGTAGAGGTCGGAGCGCGCATCGCCGCCCAGGCCGTTGGCCTGTTCGGGAGATAGATAGGCCGGCGTGCCGGCGACCGCGCCGGTCGCCGTCAGGCTGATCGCGTTGATCATGCGAGCGATGCCGAAGTCCATCAGAATGACCAGGCCATCGCTGTTGAACATCACGTTGCCCGGCTTGATATCGCGGTGGACGACCCCGCGCTGGTGGGCGTATTCGAGCGCCTCGCCCACCGCGGCGACGACGCGCACCGCCTCTTCCAACGGCATGCGCTCGCCGCGCGCCCCTACCTCGCGCAGCCGCGTTTTCAGGCTGGGGCCGTCAATGTACTCCATCACCATGTAGTACACGCCCCGCCCGGCGTCGTGGTCGAAATCGTAGACCTGGACGATGTTCGGATGGCGCAGCGTGGCGACGGTCTGCGCCTCGCGCTGGAAACGGAGCCGAAAGTCCTCCTCCTCGGTCAGGAAGGGGTGCAGCACCTTGATCGCCACGATGCGCCCCAGGGCGACGTGGCGAGCCTTGTAGACCTCGGCCATGCTGCCGCGGCCCAGGTGCTCGATGATCTCATAGCGGCCCAACGTTTCGCCGATCACGGCAGAATCTCCGGCGGCTAGTCTACTATGAGCGGACGTTTTTGGCAACCGCCCCGACATACGTTGCGCCTGCTGCGGTTTGAGGCTATAATGCCAGCGGATGTAACTGCCTACCGTCCGCGGCGCTGAGCCCTCACCCCACCCCCTGGCCCCCCCCCCCCTCCC
>DAOTYW010000103.1:0-3889 GCA_034434755.1 Anaerolineae bacterium
CGTTGTTCGGCTGTCAATTGGATATGAGTATGCTTGCCCATACCCATAGTGTAGCAGAACACGACGAAAATGTGAAGTCTAGCCTAACGAGGCACTACCCTCCCGCAGGTTCGGACGCAATTTTCACATTGAAGTGCGCCGCAATGAACTGCTCGCCCTCTTGCCGGCCGCTTCCTAACCTGCGGGAGGGTGGCGGGTAGGTATTTACATTGTGTGCTATAATGCGCCTCTGTTGTCATGGGGAGTCTCTGCGCGCTCTGGCACTGGGCGTATTGTAGCACAGATTCTGACGAAAGGATAACGTCATGACATCGTCCAATCCATCGCTGCTCCTGGCTTTCGTCGCCGGACTGGCCTCGTTCCTCTCCCCGTGTGTCCTGCCGCTGGTGCCGGCCTACATCGGCTACCTGAGCGGGCAGGCGGTGCTGGCCGACGAGCGGCAGCGCACGCTGGCCGGGCGGTTCGCCACCTTTCTCCACGCGCTGGCCTTCGTGGTCGGTTTCTCCGCCGTGTTCATCCTCCTGGGGGTGGCGGCGGGCGGGCTGGGCCGCCTGCTGCGCTCCGATTGGGTGCGCTGGATCGGTGGCCTGCTGATGGTCTTCTTCGGCCTGGCCCTCGTCGGCCTGCTCCGCCTGCCTTTCCTCTCCACCGAACGGCGCGTCCATTTTCGCGCTCGACCGGGATGGGGCTTCCTCTCCTCCCTGCTGGTCGGCGTCTCCTTCGCCGCCGGCTGGACGCCCTGCATCGGCCCAGTCGTGGGCGGTATCCTTGCCCTCGGCGCCAACCAGGGGACGGTCGTGCAGGCGGCGCTGCTACTGACAGTCTACTCGGTCGGACTGGGCCTACCCTTCCTGGCCGTCGGCCTGGCCGTGGACCGGGCGGCGCTGCTGCTGCGCCGGCTGCATCGCCACATGCGCGCCATCCAGACCATCACCGGCGTCGTGTTGGTCGTCTTCGGCGTGCTCCTGTTCATGAACTGGCTGCCCGTGCTGGGGGCGTGGATGGGACAGTGGGGCATCGGGTGGGACCTGGGTCTGTAGGAGGGCGAGCGATGAGGAGAGCACTGTTGGTCGTCTGGCTGGCCGTGCTGATTGCCGGCTGCCAGGCCGCCGTCCCCTCGCCGATGCCGACGCCGGACGCCTGGCCGACGCCGTCGCCGACGGCGGGGGGCGAGACGCCCACGGCAACGCCGACCGGCGCCTCGACCGGCCCGCTGGTCGTCACGCTGAACCTGTGGCTGCCGGAGGACCTCAGCCCCTACGGGGAGGATCCCGCCGCGTCCTTGCTGTTGCAACGGCTGGAGGAGTTCCGCCAGGCCTATCCCGGCCTGCAGGTGCAGGTGACGGTCAAGCGGGCCGAGGGGCGCGGCGGGCTGCTGGACTTCCTGCGCACGGCCAGTGCGGCGGCGCCGGCGGTGCTGCCCGACTTGGTGGTCCTAGACGTGGACGATTTCCGCGTGGCGGCGCAGGCGGGGCTGGTGCAGCCGCTGGACGGCCTGCTGTTGGACGAGCTGCTGGCCGATGGGTTTCCCTTCGCCGGCGAGCTGGGGCAGGTGGGCGGGCAGGCGATGGGGCTGCCGCTGGCGGTGGACCTGGAGCATGCTGCCTATGCGCCGGCCCTCGTCGGCGAGATGCCGGTCAGTTGGACGGCGGTGCTCTCGCTGTCCGCTCCCTTCGCCTTCCCCGCTGCCGGGCAGGACGGCAGGATCGCCGACGCGACGCTGGCCCAGTACCTGGGCGCGGGAGGACGGTTGACCGACGGGCAGGGCAATCCCCAATTGGAAGCGGAGCCGTTGACGGCGGTGCTGGACTTCTATGCCCGTGCGTCCGCCGCCGGCGTCGTCTCGCCGACCGTTGTCCTCTCCCTGGCTGACGCAGATGCCTGTTGGGCGCTGCTGCAGAATGGACAGGCGGGGGTGGCGGTAGTGGATGCCCATCGCTTCTGGACGGAGCGGTTGCCTGGCCTCGCCCCCGCCCCGCTCCCCAGCCGTGATGGCCGGCCGGTTGCCCTGGTCACCGGAGGATGGCTGCTGGCGGTGGTGACGTCCGACCCCCAGCGGCAGCAGCAGGCGATGGGGCTGATGGAATGGCTGCTGGAACCGTCCTTTGCGGCGGCCTGGACGGAGGCGCTGGGCTACCTGCCGGCCGGCCGCGGCGCGCTGGCGGCGTGGGCGGTGACAGGGGCGGAGCGGGACACGCTGGCGGCGGTCCTGGAGAGTGCCCATCCGCCGCTCGCCCCGCCGCTGCGCGAAGCGGTCGGTGCGCCGCTCCAGGTGGCCCTGGAGTCCGTGCTGCGGGGGCGGCGCGGTCCCGCCGAGGCCGCCGCGACGGCGGCCCAGGCGGTGGGGCCGTAGCGCCCTCTCCTATCCCTCCAACCCGACGATCCCTTCCCGGTAGAGCAACCCCACGAAATCCAGCCCCTGTGGCCCGAACCGCCCGGCGATCTGGCGGAGCGTCGTCTGGCCGTCGAGGGCGGCCAGCAGCGGCTCGTGCTGCGGGAGGACGAACTGGCTGCGGTAGCCGCTGACCAGGACGGCGCCGAACGGCTCCTCGCGGCGCGTGTAGCGGGGCACGGGGCGGGCGCCCTCGTACAGGACCAGTTCCTCCACGGCGGTTGTCGGTTCGTCGCCCAGCGGCGTCCCGATCAAGGGGTCGCGCTGCCCGTCGAGCAGCAGGGCCAGCGCCCGACAGCCTCCGTGACAGCGGCTCGCCCCGGCGCAGCTTCGGCACTGGGGCAGCAGGAGGGAATCCCACCACGCCATCGCCGGGGAGTTCCAGATCGCTTCGATGGGCTGTTCGAGCAGGTTGCCGCAGCGCAGCGGGGCGTGATTACAGGGGCGGACGTAGCCCCACGGGTCCACGGTGACGAACGACGTGCCGGCCGAGCAGCCGATGGAGGACGAGGGGGCGAAGCAGGCCGGGATGCAGGGGCCGTAGCGGACGTTGTGGCCGGCGGCGCGCAGCGCCTCGATGGCGCCCACCGCCCGGCGCAGTTCGGCCTCCGACACGGCCAGCGCGGGGAGCGTCCGGCCGATGTAGCGGTTGAACACCACCTGGCGCGCCCCCAGGGCATGGGCCAGGGCGACGACGGAGGCAACCTGGGCGGCGCTGTGGCGGGTGATGACGGTGCTGACGGCGACCGACAGCCCGGCGGTTGCTGCGTGGCGGATCGTGGCGCACGCCTCGGCGAAAGACCCCCGCACGCCGCTGAACGCTTCGTGGGCGGCGGCGTTGGCGCCGTGCAGGGAGACCAGCAGGCCGACGCACTGCGGCAGGCCGCGCAGCCGGGCGATCCATCGCTCCGGCTCCTCCCACCGCCCGTTGGTGAACAGCGTGAAGGGCAGGTCGTGCCCGGCGATCATCTCCAGGATCGCCTCGAACTCGGGGTGGAGGAGGGGTTCCCCGCCGGTCACCTTCAGCCGGCGGGCGTGGGGGGCGATCCGGTCGAGGATGGTCCGCCAGCCGGCGGCATCCAGCGGGGGCGGGCCGGACCAGGGGAAGCGGCTTGCGCCCCCGCTCGCGAAGGCATTGCCGCAGCCGGGGCAGCGGTTATTGCACTCCGGCGTCAGTTCCAGGGAGTAGGTGAGCGGGAGGGACAGGCGCAGCGACGGGGCGGCGGTCACGCAGGCGCAATCGCAGGCGCAGTCGCACTGACCGGCGCTGTCCTCGCCCGCCGCCCGCTGCACGGCCCGCTCGGGCGAGAGGACGACCCGCACAGGCAGATGGGATGCTGGGGGATTGAGCATATCGTTCTCCTTGCCGTGCCCTACAGTCGTCGCCGGGCGCGGGTGCGGTGGATGCGGCAGGCGCTCAGCAGTTCCTCGCGCCGTTGGATGTCGCGCTGCGGGTCGGACCAGTAGGCCTCCAGTTCGTCGCACCACTCGATGGCC
>DAOTYW010000104.1:0-2248 GCA_034434755.1 Anaerolineae bacterium
GACCCGCCGATCCGTTCAATCCGTTCCCAGAATCCGTTGACAGATCCTCTCTTCAGCATACAGCGTGACATCTCTGCGCCAGGCTGAGCAGTTACACATTGTCGAGGTATTTCCGTGTGGGTAGGATTCCCGACGACGGACTACCGATCCCGTTGAGAGAGCGATTACCTTTCCAGCAGGTACCACAATGCCTCAATGCCGTAGGAACCGGCCAGGGCGAAGGCGATGTTCTTGATCACCTTGCCGACGGCGCAACTGAGCAGGAACTTCCCAACCGGAAAGCGGATCGCGCCGGCGACCATGCCTCCCACGTCGAAGAGCGGGTTGGGCAGGATGGCCATGACGAAGATGGTCAACATGCCGTGGCGGTTCATCCAGTGGCCGACCCGTTCGTAGGTTGCGGTGCGGTCCACCAGTGTCTGGCCGCTGTAGCCGACCATGTAGCCGGAGAGCTCGCCCAGCGCCTGGCCGACGCCGCCGAGCAGGCCGACCAGCCAGGGGTTGAACAGGCCGCCCAGCAGCGAACTGACCGCCAGGCCAGGGATGGGAAAGATCAGTGTGGCGTTGCTGACCAGGCCAACAAGGAAGACGGCGGCGTAGCCGTAGCCGGCCAGCTCCTGGAGATGGTCGCGGAAATAGACCGCCGCTGCCAGCGAGGCGATGACGACGACGATGGTTAACGCCTGGACGAGGCGCAGGTGTGGGCGGGTTGCTGGTTGGGGCGGCTGGCTCTCGCTCACGCTTCGTCGGGTGGGAGGGGGGCGCCCAGGCGAATGACGTTCGCCGACCGCTCGCCCATGCCCCGGGTGGCGTTGCAACAGTCTACCACCAGGCGGCTTTGGGCGACCACGCGCCCGTAGTCCACGGCGCGGTGTCCGGTGACGATGATCGCGCAGTCGGCGGCGGATAGCTCCTCGTCGCTGAGGGCGACCGATTCCAGCGTGATCTGGGGTCGGTAGAAGACATCACCGCCGATGTGGAAGCGCGGCACGTGAGGGTCGTGGTAACGGACGTTGGCCCCGTGTGTCAGCAGCAGCTCGATGACTCGCTCGGCGGGGGAGTTGCGCGGGTCGTCCACGTTCGGCTTGAAGGCTACGCCCAGCACCAACACGCGGGCGCCTTTCAGCGGGCGGCCCTGCCGCGAGAGCGCCTCGCGCACCAGATCGACCGCGTGGTAGGGCATCGCCTGATTGACCTCGGCGGCCAACTCGATGAACTTGGTGTAGAAGTCATACTCGCGGGCTTTCCAGGAGAGGTAGTAGGGGTCTACCGGTATACAGTGCCCGCCTACGCCGGCTCCCGGATAGAACGGCATGAACCCGAAGGGCTTGGTGCGGGCGGCCTCGATCACTTCCCAGAAGTCAATGCCCATCCGCTCGGCCAGCAGGGCCAGCTCGTTGACCAGGGCGATGTTGACCGAGCGGAAGATGTTCTCCAGGAGCTTGGTCATCTCGGCGGCGCGAGGGGAGGAGACCGGGTAGACCGGCGCGCCCATCTGGCTGAGCAGATCGCAGGCCAGGCGGGTGCACTGCGGGGTGAGTCCGCCGACCACCTTGGGCGTGTTGTAGGCTGACCACTGTTTGTTGCCCGGGTCGATACGTTCGGGCGAGAAGGCCAGGTAGAAGTCCACGCCGGCGCGCAGGCCGCTCTGTTCCAGGATCGGTTGCACCACCTCCTCGGTGGTGCCGGGGTAGGTAGTGGACTGCAGGACGATCAGTTGGCCGGGCTGGAGGCGTGGGCGGATGCCCTCGGCGGCGGCGCGGACCGGGCCCAGGTCGGGCGCGCGCTGGGCGTCGTAGGGGGTGGGAACGCAGATGAAGGCGGCGTCTGCTTCGCGTAGTGAGTCGTAATCGGTCGTGGCGTGGATCAGGCCGGACTGGATGTGCGGGGCCAGGTCGCTGTCACTGATGTCCTCGATGGTGCTGCGGCCCTGACTCAGCTTCGCCACCTTGCGCTGGTCAATGTCCAGGCCGATGACATGGAAGCCGGCCCTGGCAAAGCCGAGCGCCAGTGGCAGTCCCACGTACCCCAGGCCGATCACGGCGATGCGGGCGGTGCGGTTGGCGATCTTCTGGTCGAGAGTGGGCATAGGACCTCCAAGTCCGATATCCAGTGGTTAGTGGTTAGTGGTTAGTGGTTAGTGGTTAGTGGTTAGTGGTTAGTGGTCTGGCGTCCAGAACGGCGGATGCTCAAGCCGCCACAGGCCGTAGAGTCCGGCCAGGGCGGTCAGACCGCCGGTGATGTACCC
>DAOTYW010000105.1:0-11728 GCA_034434755.1 Anaerolineae bacterium
GCCCGCCCTATACCAGTAGGGGCGACCCTCCGTGGTCGCCCTGAGCTGAGCGGGCCGGCGGCCCGCCCTACACCAGGCGACCCTCCGTGGTCGCCCTGAGCGGGCCGGCGGCCCGCCCTACGCCGTCCAACGCAGCACCAGCTCCTTCGCCGCCCGCACCTCGTCCAGCCGACGCGTCGGCGCGTTGTGCGGCGCCTCGTGCAGCAGCTCCGGCTGCCTCTGCGCCTCCTCGGCGATCCGCAGTAACGCCTCGGCGAACGCGTCCAGCGTCTCGCGGCTCTCCGTCTCCGTCGGCTCGATCATCAGCGCCTCGTGGACGATGAGCGGGAAGTAGTTCGTCGGCGGGTGGAAGCCGTAGTCCATCAGCCGCTTGGCGATGTCCAGCGCGCGCACGTCGGGCGCGCCGGCCAGCCGCCCCTCGCAGACGAACTCGTGCATGCAGGTGCGGTCGTAGGGCACAGGGTAGGTGCCCTCCACCCGCTTCTTCAGGTAGTTAGCGTTGAGCACAGCGTGCTCGGCCACCCGGCGCAATCCTTCCGCGCCGAGCATGCGGATGTAGGTATAGGCGCGCACCATGACCCCGAACTGGCCGAGGAACGACTTCACCCGCCCGATGGACTTGGGCGGGGTGACCAGGGTGAAGAACGGCTCGTCGGCGGTCGAGCGCGCGGGGTCCACCGCCACCACCGGCGCGGGGAGGAAGTCGGCCAGCGCGGCGGCCACACCCACCGGGCCGGAGCCGGGGCCGCCGCCGCCGTGCGGCGTGCTGAAGGTCTTGTGCAGGTTGTAGTGCAGCACGTCGAAGCCCAGGTCGCCGGGGCGGGCGATGCCCAGCAGGGCGTTCATGTTCGCCCCGTCGCCGTACATCAGCCCGCCGTGCTGGTGGATCAGCGCGGCGATCTCCTCCACGTGCTCGTCGAACAGCCCCAGCGTGTTGGGATTGGTCAGCATCATGCCGACCAGTCGCTCGCCGTGCTCGGAGCAGGCGGCCCGCAGCGCCTCCAGGTCCACGTTGCCGCGCCCATCGGAGGGCACCTCGACCACGCGCAGGCCGCTCATGGTCGTGCTGGCCGGGTTGGTGCCGTGCGCCGAGTCGGGCACCAGGATCACATCCCGCTGCGCCTGACCGCGGTCGAGCTGGTAGGCGCGCATGATCAGCACGCCGGTCAGCTCGCCGTGGGCGCCGGCGGCCGGCTGCATGCTCACCGCCGCGAAACCGCCGATCTCCTTGAGATACTCCTGCAGCGAGTAGATGATGAACAGCGCCCCCTGCACCGTCTCCTCGTCCTGATAGGGATGCAGGTGGACGAAGCCCGGCAGGCGGGCGGTCTCCTCGTTGATCTTGGGGTTGTACTTCATCGTGCAGGAGCCGAGCGGATAGAAGCCCAGGTCAATGGCGTAGTTCAACTGCGAGAGGCGCGTATAGTGGCGCACCAGGTCCGCCTCGCCCACCTCCGGCAGCGGCAGGTCGTCCCGCACCAGTTCCGCCGGCAGCTCGGCCAGCGGCACGTCGGGCGCGGGTAGCCGGGCAGCGCAGCGCCCGGGACGGGAGATTTCGAAGATCAAGGGTTCGGTCATGGGCAACTCCTGACTCAATGCAGTTCCCAAGGGAAGACACGAAAACCATACACTCTACGGCTCATCGTTCTCTGACTGATGGACCCGGATTCTCCCTACCTCAACGATCCACAACTGTTTCTCCAAGCTCAGGCGCAAGAGCGCCTGGAGCAACTGGCGCACCATTTGTTCCAGCAGATCGAGGCTCGGATTCCGTGGCGCCCGGATGACAACGATGCCATGGGCATCGGACGGCACGAAACGCGTCACGTCGGCGAAGTCTAGATCGAACGTGACCAAGCAGCGCCCTTCGGTGCGACATACTTTGTAGAGATCGCTGTCCGAGCAACCCTGGAGTCCTTCCTCGCGGACCGTTGCGACGTCGTGCCCGGCAGCCCGAAAGACCTGTTGCGTGCGTGTTCCGAAGTTCTCGTCCAGCTTGAACTTCACGCCGGCACCTCGAGCGGGATCTCGATGTAACGTTCGCGGGACATCTCGGCGCCGTAGGCAATCGCCGCCCGGATGTCCTCCTCCGTCAACTGGGGGTATTCTTTCAGGATCTCCTCGATAGTCATCCCATCTGCCAGGAGGTCCAGCAACAGCGAGACCCAGATCCGCGTGCCGCGAATGCACGGCTTGCCGAAACACACGTTCGGATCTACGGAAACACGGTCCAACAAGTTCATCCGCCCACTTCCTCCAGCGCCTCCACCAGCAGGTCGATCTCCTCGCGCGCGTTCATCTCCGTCACGCAAAGGAGCATGTGGCCCTGCAGGTGAGGGTAGTCCCGTCCCAGGTCATAGCCGCCGATGATGCCGTATTCGTCCAGCAGCAGATCGTTGATCTCCCCGGCCGGCCGCGGGCAGCGGACGACGAACTCGTTGAAGAAGGGCCTGTCGCGCAGGACAGTGTAGCCGGGCAGTCCAGCGATCTGATCGGCGGCGTAGTGGGCCTTGTGGTAGCACAGCTCCGCCGCCTGGCGCATGCCGCAGCGGCCCAGCGCAGCCATGTAAACCGCCGCTGCCAGGGCCATCAGCCCCTCGTTGGTGCAAATGTTCGAGGTGGCCTTATCGCGCCGGATATGCTGTTCGCGGGTAGAGAGGGTGAGGACGAAACCGCGCCGGCCGTCGGCGTCCACCGTCTGCCCGACCAGTCGGCCGGCCATGCGGCGGACGTGCTCCATGCGCGTGGCGAAGAAGCCCAGGTACGGCCCGCCGAAGTTCAGCCCGCCGCCCAGCCCCTGCCCCTCGCCGACGACGATGTCGGCGCCGAACTCGCCCGGCGGCTTGAGCAGCCCCAGGGCAATCGGGTTGGCAGCGACGATCAGCAGCGCGCCGACGGCGTGAGCCGCCTCCGCCGCCGCCCGCAGGTCCTCGATGCGGCCCAGGAAGTCAGGATACTGCACGACCAGACACGCCGTATCCCGATCGAGCAGATCCGTGAATCCCGCCGCATCCGTGAATCCTGCCGAATCCGTGAATCCCGCCGATCCGCTGTTCTCCACCGTCAGACCCATCCCCTGTGTGTACGTGCGCACCACGGCGCGGTATTCCGGGTGGAGAGTCGAGGCGAGAACGACCCGTCGCCGCTTCAGCCGGTGGGCGTTGATCGCGCTGATGACCGCCTCGGCGGTCGCGGTGGCCCCGTCGTAGTGGGAGGCGTTGGCGACCTCCATGCCGGTGAGGGCGCAGATCATCGTCTGATACTCGAAGATCGCCTGTAAAGTGCCCTGGCTGATCTCCGGCTGGTAGGGGGTATAAGCCGTGTAGAACTCGCCGCGGCGGAGGACGCTATCCACGACGGCGGGGACGAAGTGGCGGTAGGCGCCCGCGCCCAGGAAACACGGCCCGTCGGCGGTGGAGAAGTTGGTCGCCGCCAGCGTCTCCAGCTCCCAGCGCGCCTCCATCTCCGAGAGCGCCGGCGGCAGGTCGAGCTTGGGAAAGCGCACCCGCTCCGGCACGTCCGCGAACAGCTCCTCGATGGATTGCGCACCGATGGCCGCCAGCATCGCCCGCCGGTCGTCATCGGAATGAGGGATATATGGCATTGAAACCTCCTGCACTACGCAACACGAAACACGCAACACGTCCCCGTATTGCGTGTTGCGTATTTCGTTAACCCTCTTCCTCCGCCACGAACTCCTCGTAGGCCTCGGCGTCCATCAGGTCGTCCCACTCGGCGCGGTCGGAAGGGCGGAAGCGGATCATCCAGCCCTCGTCGTAGGGCGACTGGTTGACCAGTTCCGGCTGGTCGGCTAGCGCCTCGTTGACAGCAGTGATCTCCCCGCCCATCGGCATGTACAGGTCAGAGGCAGCCTTAACCGACTCGACGACGCCGAAGTTGTCGCCCCGCTCCCAGCGGTCACCCACCTCCGGCAGCTCGACGTAGACGATGTCGGAGAGGGATTCCTGGGCGTGATCGCTGATCCCGCAGACGATCTCGTCACCGTCCCAGCGCGCCCACTCGTGCGTCCTGGCATAGCGTGCGTTCTGATCGAGTTTCATCGCAGCACTCCTTGTGAATGGGATTGATCCATCCGGCATTATACTCGATGGGCGGTCGGAGGGCAACCTGCAACAGGGCGGGCCGGCGGCCCGCCCTACCGCGCACGCCCGCTCAGCAGGGGTAGTAGAGCGTCGGAGAGCAGGTAGGCCAGCCAGGGCTGCGTAGAGCGAGGCTGCAGCTCGCGCGGGCACGGCTTCTCGTCCGCCAGCGTCACGTCAGCAACAGCGAAGGTCTCTTCCTGCGGGGTCGGTTGGGCCAGCACCCGCCCGTCGGCACCGACCACCCGTGCGCTGGGAAACAGGTCGGCGCTCATCCGTACCTGCCCGGCATGGCGAAGATGGCGGATCAGCCAGGGCGCGACGAGGGCAAAGGCCAGCAAGTTGGCCCGCGCGTGGGGGAGCGGCGTGCGGATGCACCCCATCCCGCCGGAGTTGACCGCCGGGACGCCCAGCCAGGCCGTCTGCTGACCGACCATGTCGCCGAACAGCCGCTCCGTCGCCCCCTCCAGGCGGGCCATGGACCCGATCCGCGCCATCGGCACGCGGTTGCCGCCGGGGAAATCGAACACTGCCTGCGGCACGTCCGGCGGGCAACTGCACAGGAGCATCAGGTCCACCCGTCCGGCGTATTGCCGCCACAGCTCCCGGTGGCCCGCGTCCCAGCAGATCAGCATACCCAGGTCGCCCAGTTCGGTGTGGGCGATCGTCACGCCGCGCCGGCCGCGGAACAGCGCCCGCTCCCAGCCCCACGGGCAGCTTTTGTCGTAGCGCCAGGCACGACCGGCGGGGTCGAACAGCAGCAGCGCGTTGAACACGTCGCCGCGCTCGCGCAGCAGCAGCGACCCGGCCAGGTACACCCCCAAACGGGCCGCCGCCTCGCGCATCCAGGCGACGGTCGGCCCGTCGGGCGGCTCGGCCCAGCCGTGGGCGCTACCGTCGTAGCCGTAGCCGCTGTTGAACAGCTCCGGCAGGACAACCAGTCGGGCGCCGGCCCGCGCGGCCTCGGCGACCAGCCGCTCGGAGCGGGCCAGGCGCTCCCCGGTCGGCGCCGGGTTCGCGTCCATCTGGACGGCGGCGACCTTCATCTGCATCTCCGTGGTCGTGATCCGCCCATCCTGCCAATCCGTTGTTCTACTCCCTCGGCGCGGCGGTGGCCGGGTCGAAGGGCCGGGTCGGCGCGGGCCTCTCCCGTCCCAGCGAGGCGCCCAGCGCCACATCGTCCACGAACAGATTGCTGTTGAACGAGCTGTCCGTCTCGGCGCGGATCTGGATCTGCACCGTCTGCCCGGCGTAGGCAGCCAGGTTCACCGTCCGCCGCACCCACCCGCCGGTATTGGTGGAGGTACACAGGTCGAACTGATCCACCACGGTAGTGCCGTTGATGATCACCCCACCGAAGTCGTAGCCGCAGTAGTCCTGGGAGGCGATCCAGTAGTAGAAGCTGAGCACCGTACTGCCGGACGGGATGGTCACCGTCTGGGCGATGTAGGAGATGTCGTCATAGTCGCCGCCCAACCAGACCGCCCAACTGCCGCTGTGTGGCGTCACGCTGCCGGGGAAACCCGTGTTGATGATGAGCGGCCAGCCGTGAGTGGAGTACTGTGTCCAGATCACCGCTCCCTGCTCGAAGTCGCCGTTCTGGATCGGGTTGGTCGGCGGGGGTGAGACGGTCACGCTCTGCGGCGCGCTCCACAGGCCGTAGCCGTAGGCGTTCTGCCCGCGCACGCGGTAGGTATAGGTGCCGGGGGTGCGCCCGCTGATGGGGTAGGACGTGCCGACGTAGCCGGTAGCGATGACCACGCCGTTCTCCTCCAACTGGTACGAGGTCGGCGCGGGGCCGGCGCCGGGCGTCCAGACCACTGTGTAATTGCCGTCGGGGTCGGGATTGGGTACGAACGGGTTGATCGTCGGCTGGCCGGGCAGCGGCGGCCAGGCGCGGATGATGATCGGCAGGTAGAGATCGGCGACGGGGGCGGAGACGGTGAACCCGTTCGGCAACGTCGCGCTGTTGGCGTCGCGCGAGACGACCACGTTCCACGCCCCCAGCGCGGCCCCGGCCAGGTTAAAGTTGCAGGTCAGCGTGCTCTGGTTGAGCACGGAGACGCCCGTGCCGTTGATGTCCGGCTGACCGGAGCGGGTCAGGCGGACGGTCGTCCCGGCGCCGAAGCCGCCGCCGGTGATGGTGGCGTGAACCGTGTGCCCGACCAGCCCGCCGGACGGCGTGATGGTGGCGATAGACAGCGGTGTGACGAGAGAGCCGCCCACGACCAGGGCGAAGGACTGCGGCCCCTGCGGCACGTTCTGGCCGATCACCTGGACCGTCCACGTGCCGGCGGTAGGCGACTGGATGTAGACGTTCTCGACGTTGTTGACCGTGTCAGCGGAGCCGCCCGGCGTGGTCCAGCCGCCGGAAAAGTGATTGCCCCAGTAGGTCGTCGTGCCGTCGGGGGCGGTGACGCGCAGGTTGAGGTTGTTCACCAGCGCCGCGCCGGCGCCGGGCGTGCCGGCCGCATCGCTCCAGACGAGGGTTACCTTGAACGGCTGCCCGGCGTTGACGGAGAACTGGTAGGTGGCTGTCTGCCCGGTATTCAGGCCGGTCCAGTCGTCTACGAACTGGCGACCAGGCGTGGTGGCCGCGGCCACGTTGACCCGCCCCCAGCCTTCGTGATTGTTGGGGATCGGCTGACCGGCCTCGTAGCTGGTGTTGCCGTAGCCGCTGACGTCCACCGCCGTGTTGATCAGCGTTGCCTTGATCAGCGCGGCGCTGGGATTGGAGTGGCCCTCGGTCGTCTGGTAGTAGTCGCGCACCAGCGCGGCGGCGCCGGCGGTCAGCGGGCTGGCCATCGAGGTGCCGCCCATGTACATGTAGTAGGCGTTGTACACCCCCCAGCCGGTTCCCGAGGCCAGGCTGGAGCGGACAGAGACGATGTCGGTGCCGGGAGCGACGACATCGGGGAGGATGCGCCCGTCGTCGGCCGGGCCACGGCTGCTGAAGGCGGCCAGCTCCTGACGGTTGTCGGAGATGCGATCATCCCTCGTCGGGTTGGCCGGGAAGTTGGACGGCCAGCCCTGGCCCCACGTGTAGGCGCTGTACCCGCCGCTGCTGCGCTCGTTATCGGACGCGCCGACGGTGATGACATTCTTGGCCGTGCCGGGGGAACCAATCGAGTCCGTGTCCACATAGCCGTTGGCGTCCGCGTCGCGGCCCGAGTTGCCGGCGGAGACGACGATGGTCATATCCTGGTAATCGTGGATGAAGTCGTCGAAGTTGGCCGCCGTCTGGTCGTAGGCCCCGGCGGCGCTGGAGCCCCAACTGTTGTTGTGCACCCGCGCCCCCCAGCCGTAGGCCTGGGTGAACAGGTCGCGCTCGTCGGCGGGGATGCCGGTCAGGTAGTAACCGTCGCTCAGCGGACAACCGGACGGCCAGTCGGTCCACTGCTCGACGGCCTGAAAGGTAATGTTCGCCTCGTAGGCCAGCCCACGGAACTGCCCGCTGGAGCGCGCCCCGCTGCCGGCGACCGAGCCGGTGACGTGCGAGCCGTGGCCGGAGTCCACGTCGGCCGGGCCGTCATCGGCGCCGGGGTTCTGAGTGATGCAACCGGCGCCCCAGTTGGCGTAGACGACCGGCCAACTGCTGATGTTCGTCACCCGCCCGCTGAAGTCCTGGTGGATCGAGGCGGGGTTGCCGGTGTCCAGGCCGGTGTCGGCGACGCCGATGGTCACGCCGCTGCCGGTGTAGCCGTTGGCCCAGGCGGTCGAGCCGCCCATGATCGTGCCGCCGCCGACGTCGTTGTGGAGCTCCCGCGGGCGGTACGGCTCGATCCAGACTACGTCCGGCAGGCGGGCCGCCGCGTCGAGCTGCGCTCCGTCCATCTCCGCCAGGAAGATCGGGCCGTCGCCGTCGGTGCGGACGCCCAGCGCGGCCAGCGCCGAGCGCGCAGCGGCGGGATCGGCCCACGAGGCCAGGGCGACGCGGTAGCTGCGCGTCTCGTCGCCCGTCGCGTCGGCGGCCAGCCGGTAGGCCGGCTCGTAGGGGCCCACCCAGCGGACGAAGGGCAGCACCCGCACGCGGGCCAGGGCAGCCCCGTCCAGGCGGGCGATGAAGGCGTAGTCGGGCAGGTAACCGTCCAACTGCCCGCCCGCCTCCAGCACCGCCTGCTTCCACTCCGGCAGCACCGGGCCGCTGAACTGGAGGATGTAGATGCCGGCGGCGGCCGCTTCCTCCGGCGTGTAGGCGGGGCGGCCCGATAGGTCGGGGAATTGCTGCAGCGGATCGAACGTGACGTAGGCCAGGCGGATCAGCACGGATTCGGCCGGCTGCGCGACCTGACCGGGCTCCCTCGCCGAGCCGGCGAGGGACGGGAAGACCGTGCTCAGCAGCAGCACGGCCAGCAGACACAGGGTGCCTGACCAACGGATCGTTTGAATGGTCATCTGGCTCCTCCTTGGGGAAACCCCAGTGCTACCCCCCGCAGGTCCGGCCTGCGGGCGCGCGCTACCCAGCGCAGAAATCCTCCACCACCTCGTAGAGCGTCTGCACGCCGAAGGCCAGCGCGTCCACCGGGATGCGCTCGTTGTGGCCGTGGGCCATCTTCAGCACGTCCATCCCCGGCGGCAGGCGCATCGGCGAGAAGCCGTAGCAGGGGATGCCGATGCGCGCCAGGTGCTTGGCGTCGGTCGCCCCGGCCATCATCATCGGCGCCACCGCCGCGCCGGGGTCGCGCCGCTGCAGCCCCCGGACCATGGCCGCGAACAGCGGCGTCCGGCTGCTGGTCTCCAGCGGCTTCAGCACCAGCAGCGGCTCGAACTCGAAGTCCGGCCCGATCACGTCGCGCAGCTCGGCCAGGAAGGTGTCAACGGTCTGGCCAGGGAGGATGCGTCCGTCCACATCCACCTCCGCCTCGGACGGGATGACGTTGGTCTTGCTGCCGGCGCGCAGGCAGGTGGGAGTGGCCGTGTTGTGCAAGAGGGCGTGGAAGTACTCCATCAGACTCGGCTGGCGGACGAACAACCGGATAGCCAGGGTGCTGAGGGATGGGTTGAGCAGCAGACGCAGGGCCGCCCCCTTCACCCCGCCCAGCCCGCGAGCCATCCCGTCAATCATGCCCACGACCGCGTCGGTGCGATGGAAGGGCAGGCTGGTTTGGCCGAGCTTCTGCACCGCCGTCGCCAGCCGGACGACGGCGTTCTCGCGGTGCGGCACGGAGGCGTGGCCGGGACGGCCGCGGGCGCGGATGCGCACCCAGACCGCGCCCTTCTCCGCCACCTGGCAGAAGTAGATGCGCCGCCCGCCGAAGTCCATCGGGAAACCGCCGAACTCGCTGAAGGCATACTCGGCGCGGATCAGCTCCGGATGATGGTCCACCAGGAAGCCCGCTCCGAAGGTCCCGCCGGCCTCCTCGTCGGCGGTGGCGGCGAAGATGACATCGCGGGCCAGGGAGACGCCGCTGCGCTTGAGCAGCAGCATCGTCATCAACTGCATGACGACGATGGACTTCATGTCCAGCGCCCCGCGGCCCCAGATCACCCCGTCCACCAGCTCGCCGCTGAAGGGCGGGTGTTCCCAGTGCTGCGGCTCCGCCGGGACGACGTCCATGTGGGAGAGGAGCAACAACGGCGGGGCGGCTCCGCTGCCCGGGTAGCGAGCGACCACGTTGCCGCGTCCCGGCGCCGATTCCAGCACGATCGGCTCGTACCCCTCGGCGGCCAGGACTTTCGCCAGATAGTCGGCGGCGGGGCGCTCGTTGCCGGGGGGGTTGGTCGTGTCTATCCGCAACAGCGCCTGCAGGTGACGGGTGGCTTCATCGGTAGCCTGGGACCAGTTGACGTCCATCGCGACCTCCTACCCCATGGTACACCATGTCTCGCCTCCATGCAAAGTTGGGGATGCTGGGGGGTGCATTTCAGTTCTGGGGCGACTGGAAGATTGGTGTGGATCGCCCTCTCTCGCCGCGGGCTGAACCCCGCGGCTCAAAGCGCAAGCCCCCTTCGACAGGCTCAGGGCGGCGCCTGCGGGGCTGGGAGCAAGCCCGCGAAGCGGGATTCGGCTCTGAGCGCGGCGGTTCAGCATCGTGTGATGTGGGCGGCACATTGCGCCCCAACCTGCGGGAGGGTGAGCCGTTACCCCCGGATTGGGATTTGCTTCGAAATCCCGCTGGAGGGCCAGTTTCCCTTTTCCGCCGTTTGGGATAGAATAGACGGCGTGCAGCGCGACCATTCGTACTGGCTCCGTCTGATCCGACTGGCGCTGGTCGGCCTCATCGCCGGCGCGCTCGGCGCGACGGTCGGCCTGGGATTGCTGAGCAGCGCCCGCTATGCGCACGGGCTGACCCATCCCGGCTGCGCGGACACGGGAACCACGCCGGCCGACGTGGGCATCGCCGGCGCGCAGGACGTCGCCTACACGGGCCACGACGGACTGACCTTGCAGGCCTGGTACGTCCCCCCGCAGAACGGCGCGGCCATCGTCGTCCTGCCGGGCCTGGGCGGCGGGCGCGACGGGATGCTGCGCGAGGGGGCGATCCTGGCCCGCCACGGCTACGGCCTGCTGCTGACCGAGCTGCGCTCCTGCGCCCGCGCCGACGGACAGACGACGCTGGGCTACCGCGAGGCCGACGACCTGGTCGAGGCCGTGACCTGGCTGCGCGGCCAGCCGGGCGTGGAGCACGTCGGCGTGCTGGGCTACTCGCTGGGCGGGGTAACTGCTACCCTGGGCGCAGCGCGGGACGAACGCATCGAGGCCGTGGTGGCTGAAGGGGGTTTTCACGACCTGGTTGCCGACATCACCAACGAGGGAACGCCCAAGCCGATCTGGGAGAGCCTGTTCTACCAGGGGATCGTGCTCTTTTTCCGTTGGGAAACCGGCATAGACGCCCACGACATCCGCCCGATCGCGGTCATTGACCGGATCGCCCCGCGCCCGCTGCTGCTCATCTACGGCGAGCTGGAGGCGGCGGAGACCCACCCCCAGGAGCAGCAGGCGCGGGCAGGGGAAACGGCGGAGCTGTGGATCGTCCCCGGCTGCTGGCACGGCGGCTACCTGGAGGTCGCCCCCCAGGAGTGGGAGCAGCGCGTGGTGACGTTCTTCGACCGGGCGCTGGGGGCAGGAACATCGCCTGCCTTCAAACCTACCCTGGAGGTAACTGCTCAGATCACCCTCCCGCAGGTTCGGGAGTGACCGAGCAACGAATCGGCGTGGCCATTGCAGTGCGATTTGGGCTGCAAATTGCGCCCAAACCTGCGGGAGGGTGAGCAGTTACCCCTGGAGGCACAGAGATGATGGGCAAGGAGGGAGAAGTAGCCACTGCGATTCGGAAGTCGTTTTCCGCCCTGCCGGCGCTCCTGCTGGCACTGACCACTCTCTCAGCCCCGCCGGCCGCGCCGGATGTCTCCAACACGGCGCAGGCAGCGGGCGCGGTCTACCTTGTCACAAGCGACTCGCTCGTCTACGCTGAGGAGAAGATCACCGCCCCGGACGGCGAGGCGGGGGACAGGTTTGCCTATTCGGTCGCCATCTGGGGCGACACGGCCCTGGTGGGAGCGCATTGGGACGATGTCGGCGCGAACGGCGACCAGGGCTCGGCGTACGTCTTCGTGCGCAGCGGGACGACCTGGGTTCTGCAGCAGCAACTGACCGCCTCGGACGGCGCGGCGGGCGACCGCTTTGG
>DAOTYW010000106.1:0-5394 GCA_034434755.1 Anaerolineae bacterium
ACGGATGAGCTGTAGTCGCCATACTCCGCCCGCTGGCTGCGCTCCACCGGCGGGTCGGGCACGGGGAATGACGGCAGATCGCCCGCCGCCTGGGCGGCCACGATAGCCAGGCGGACCTGCCCGGCGACCTGCTGGCGTAGGGTTTGCTTCACTTGCTCATTCTCCTGGCCATTCGCCGCTCCATTCTTGAAAGCGCGGGAGCAAGCGCTGCCGCTCCTCCTCTGACAGGAACGCCGCCTCGACGGCGTTGAAGACCGCCTGGCGGATCTGGTCCAGCTCCAGGCCGATCGCTACCCGCGCCACCATGTACTCGTCGGTCAACGTCGTGTCCGAGACGCTGGGGTCGTCGGTGTTAATCGTCACCCGCAGCCCCAGCGCGATCAGGTCGGGCAGGGGGTGCTGGGCGAACGTGCGCACGACGCCGGTCTGGAAGTTGCTCGTCGGGCAGACCTCGAGGGTCACCCCGCGCTCGCGGGCGAAGCGGGCGATGGTGGAGTTCTCTACCACGCGCACGCCGTGGCCGATGCGCCGGGCGTGCAGCAGTTGGATCGCCGCCTGGACGTTCTCCGCGCCCCCGGCCTCGCCAGCGTGGACGGTGACCCCCAGGCCCGCCTCGGCAGCCTTGCGGAACAGCGGGGCGAAGCGGTGCGGCGGGTAATTCACCTCATCCCCGGCCAGGTCAATCCCCACCACGCCGCGCTGACGATAGGCCAGGGCCAGGTGGATGATCTCCTCCGCCACGCGCAGGTTCTCGTCCCGCCCGATCTGCAGGATCAGCCGCACCGTCGTATCGTAGTCTGTCTGAGCACGGGTGATCGCCTCGCTCACCCAATCGGTCACGTCGGCCAGTGAGAAGTTCTGGGCGCGGGAGAGGGCTACCGGGTTGAAACGGAGTTCCAGGTAGCGGATGTTGTCGGCGGCGGCGTCGGCCACCGCCTCGCGGGCGATCCGCTGCAGCGCCTCGCGGCTGCGATAGAAGCGACGCAGCAGTCGGAACTTCGCCAGGAAGCGATGGAAATCCTGTTCCTGCTGGTCGGTCACCTGGACATAGGGACGGAGCTCCTCGATGCTGCGCGCCGGCAGGTCCAGCCCATGCTCGGTGGCGATCTCGGCCAGCGTCCGCAGCCGCAGCGAGCCCTCCAGGTGCCGGTGCAGGTCCACCTTGGGCATCCGCTGGAGGAACGCCCGCGTCACCGAGAGGTTTTCCCGCGCGGTGGCGGTGATCCCGTTGTGCATAACGACCATGTTAGCCCCGCTCGTTCTTCAGTAACCAGGACCAGTACCGCCAGACGATCACGACACAGATTACCACACCGACGAAGAGAGGGAGGAGATAGAAAACGAGGCCGAACCAGGGGGAGGCGATGAAGGCCACTTCTGGACGCGCAGATAGCCAGGCGGCGCTGCGCACAATGGAGATCACCAGGGCCAGGCCGATGAACACCCCGCTGACGATGAACCAGCGGTAGTGCGGCGGCATCTTCGTCACCGCGCCGAGTCGGTAGCTCAGGCTGCCGTACAGGTAGATCATCGCCAGCAGAGCGATCAGGCTTACCGGGGCCAGGGGGCTCAGAATGAGCTCCGGCGGAAAGGACCACATGCTCATCGTTGCCCCACCATCACCTGGCCCAACAGCATCGTCGCCAGGGCCAGCAGGACACCGCCGACGATCCACAGCAAGTCGGCCACGTTGTTGCCTACGAAATCCAAGTCGCAGACCAGATAGACCGCTGCGCCGCCCAGGAGGAACAGCAGGGGCAGGAGGAACAGGTTGGCGTACGCCGATTTCCCAGACGATCGCTCGTAGAAGCAAGCGATGCGCCGCAGCATGAAGATCAGGAAACCGACCCCTGCCCAGGTGGCCAGAGCGACGATGCGGATGACTAAGACCATTTCCCGGCTCCTACCGCCGCACGAACGCCTCGATGAACGACGCGGCCATCCGGTGGGGACTGCCGCTCAGGATGCCCTCCTGGCCCTCGAAGCGCGACTGCACCTCGACCCCGCGTGGGGTAATGGAGAATTGGCGGATGTCCTTATCATGGTCGCTGCCGCGCATCTTCAGCACCAGCAGGGCTTTGCGGATCGAGCTTTCCATCTCCACGTAGCGCAACAGGATGTACGTATCCACCAGGAAGGGGATGTTCTCGTCGGGCCCCTCAGCCTCACCGATGAGGGCGGAGTTCTCGCGGGTCAGGATCGCGGTCAGCCCCTCGCGCTTGAGGCCATTGATGAATCCGTAGATCATCTGGCGCAGGTGGACCGGGTCGGCGGCCAGCCGCTCGAAGTGGGAGAGGCTATCCACCAGGATGCGCCGCGCGCCCATCTGGTGGGTCAGTTGCTCGATCTGCCCGCCGGCCTGTTCCAGGTAGGCCATGGAGACCTCCGGGCTGGTCATGATGATGCGCAGCTTTCCCTCCTGCTCCAGGCGTCGGAAGTCCCACCCGAAGTTGGCCGCGTCGTGATAGTACTGACTGGGGAACTGCTCGAAGGTCAGGATGATCCCCGCCTCGCCGTGAGTAGCGATCCCATCGTAGATGAACTGCATCCCCAGGGTCGTCTTGCCCGTGCCCGGCGCACCCTCCACCAGCGTGGCTGTCTGCGGCAACAGGCCGCCGTGCAGCATCTCGTCCAGGCCCGGGACTCCCGTGTTGACGCGCTTCATTCTCGTCTCCTTTCGCCGTGAACGAGCCTGATTCAGCGCATACTGCGGATGATGTGGTAGACCGCCTTGACGCGGAAATCACGCTGGTTCGAGGCCTCCACGAAGCGGCCGATCAGTTCCCGTATCCGTGGGTCGTTGACCAGGGCATAGACGGTCATATCGCCGAGGCGGTTCTCGGTCAGCACGCCGCTGGCCGCCAGCTCGGCCAGCTCCGTCCGTGTCGTGTGGACGTTCCGCCCCGCGTAGCGTGCGATGTTCTCGGCCGTGTCGGTGGTGTGGGGATTTTCGTGGAAGAAACGAATGAAGTCCCACTTGACGAAGGACGTGACCTTGTTCTTGAGGAAATCCAGCAGGTCGGGGTCAATGTCCTCCATCGTGTGTCGCGTGAGATCGTCATTCATATTCACCTTCACCTCCTCCCGGTCACCTGATCGAGCGGTGCCGGCGGCCCGGCGCGCCGGCGGGTTGGGCAGATGGGAACATGCCGCGCCCGGACTCCATGTCCTGACGCAGATGACAATTCTTGTACTTCTTCCCGCTGCCGCACCAGCAGGGGTCGTTGCGGCCGACCTTGCCCTGGGGCTGCGGGGGTGCGCTGGCGGTCGTGACAGCCGACGGGCGCAGCCGCTGCGGCCGTCCTGGCGCTCCAGGCAGCCCGGGCCGCATGGCCTGCAGGCGCGACTGACGACGCGCTTGGGGCCGCGCCTGGGGCGGCAGGAGCAAGCGCCGCGCGGCCTGGGATTGGACCTGCCCCAGGAGCGCCTGGTACATCTCATGAGCCTCGCGGCGATACGAGACCAGCGGGTCCTGCTGGCCGAAGGCACGCAGCCCGATCCCCTCGCGCAGGGCGGCCAGGTCGGTCAGGTGACGCACCCACAGCGAATCCACCGCATCGAGGACGACCTGCCGGTCGCGATAGACACGCACTGCCTCGATGAACGCCGCCTCCAGCCGCTCCTTCAGCGGATCGGGCAGCCGACGCAGCGGCGCGGCCAGCGCCTCCGCATCCAGCTCGTCCCCGTCGGCGGCCACCAGTTCGTAGCTCCGCCGGAGCAGCGGGTCGCCGCTGGCGCGCATACGCTCCAGGGTCAGGTCCTGTTGCACCGCGTCGCGGTAGATCTGACGGCCCAGGTTGCGGTACAGCGTCTCGTAGGTCTGGGCAACGATCTCGTCCAACTGCTCGCGGATCTCGCGGCGGGTCACTTTCTCCCACTGGCGGTAGTCGAGGGTGGGCGGCAGGGGGATGAAGGTGCGCAGTTCGCCGTACAGTCCCTTCAGATCCCACTCCTCCGGTTCGTTGCCGGGGCAGTGGACATCCAGCAGCCGCTCGACCTCGTCGCCGACCATGCGCAGCACCTGATCCTTGAGATCGGGCCTGGCCAGCACCTGGCGTCTCTGGGCATAGATGACCTCGCGCTGCTGGTTGACCACGTCGTCGTACTCCAGGACGTGCTTGCGGATATCGAAGTTGTAGCCCTCGACGCGCGTCTGGACCGACTCGATGGTCTTGCTGAGGACGCCGAACTCCATCGGCGTATCCTCCATGCCGGCGCGGGCCATCAGTCCCTGCACGCGGTCGCCGCCGAAGCGGCGCATCAGGTCGTCTTCCAGGGAGAGGTAGAAGCGGGATGAACCGGGGTCGCCCTGGCGTCCGGCGCGGCCACGGAGCTGGTTGTCAATGCGGCGGGCCTCGTGCCGCTCGGTGCCGATGACGTGCAGGCCGCCCAGGGCGACAACCTTCCGCCGGTCGGCGGCGCAATCGGCTACCGCCTGGGCCAGCACCTGCGCCCACCGCTCGGGGAAGGCCCGCGTGGGGTCCTCCCCGCGCCGCAGCATCTCGACCGCCTCGTTCCAATGCGCGTGGCGGATCTGGGTCAGGTCGATCCCTTCCTGGCGCAGCCGTTCGCGGGCCAGGCCCTCCGGGTTGCCGCCCAGGAGGATGTCCACGCCGCGTCCGGCCATGTTGGTGGCGATGGTGACCGCGCCAGGCCGCCCGGCCTGGGCGATGAAGACTGCCTCCTGTTCATGGTACTTGGCGTTGAGCACATTGTGCGGCACGCCCCGCCGCTTGAGCAGGCGCGACAGCCGTTCCGAGGTCTCGATCGCCACGGTGCCGACCAGCACCGGCCGCCCTGCCTCGTACAGCGCCTCGATCTCGTTGACCACAGCGCGGAACTTGGCCTCCTCACTCGAATAGATGGCGTCCTGGAAATCCAGCCGCTTGTAGTACATCTCGCCGCCGCCGTCGCGGCCCACGTAGACCGTCACCGGCACCGTATCCTGCCCGTTCAGCACGCCGGCGAAGGTCACGTCGGTCAGCTCGCGCACCGGCAACTGACGGGTCGTCAGGTCGCCGTAGGTGGCGCGGTATTCGACGTGCGTGGGCAGCACGACCACGTCGAGCTTATAGATCTTGTAGAACTCTTCCTTCTCCGTCACCGCCGTGCCGGTCATACCGGCCAGCTTCTTGTACATGCGGAAGAAGTTCTGGAAGGTGATCGTGGCGTAGGTCAGGCTCTCCTGGCGGACGGTCACCCCTTCCTTGGCCTCGATGGCCTGATGGAGGCCCTCGGCGTAGCGGCGTCCGTGCATCAACCGGCCGGTGAACTCGTCAACGATGATCACCTCGCCGTCCTTGACGATGTAGTCCTTGTCCCGCCGGTAGATGACGTGGGCGCGCAGGGCGTTGTCCAGGTAGGCCAGCATGTGCGCGTGCTGGGGGTCGTAGA
>DAOTYW010000107.1:0-7630 GCA_034434755.1 Anaerolineae bacterium
AGGCCGCGCAGACCGGCAACTCGGTGACGGATACCTGGTACTCGATCAGCTTCGGGCGCACCTATCAGACGCCGGGTGCATTTCAGTTTCGGGGCAATTGGGCGGCGGATTGCTCGCGCCCGATTCCCGCGCGGCGCTGAACCGCCGCGCTCAGAGCCGAACCCCGCTTCGCGGGCTCGCTCCCAGCCCCGCAGGGGCTTGCGCTTTGAGCCGCGGGGTTCAGCGGCGAGAGAGGGCATCCACACCAATCTTCAAGTCGCCCCAGAACTGAAATGCACCCGAAGTTATTAAGCTGCTTGACAGTTCGCCCATCCTGGGTTATCCTATCAACATGACTCCACAAACAACCTCAGTGATCCTTATCCGTCACGGACAGACCATCTGGAATCGAGAGAAGCGCTTCCGCGGCCAGGCGGACATCCCGTTGGACGAGACCGGGCTGTGGCAGGCGCGGGTGACCGGCGGGTACGTCGCGGCGCGCTGGCCGCTGACCGCCGTTTACGCCAGCCCGCTCCAGCGGGCGCGGCAGACCGCCGAGGCCGTCGCCTCCGCCCAGGGGCTGACCGCCCAGCCCCACCCCGGCCTGCTCGATATGCACTTCGGACAATTGCAGGGGGTAGCCGTCTCCGAAGCCATGCAGCAGTACCCCGACCTGATGCGCGCCTGGTTCGAGGCCCCGCACACCGTCCGCTTCCCCGGCGGCGAGGGTCTGGATGACATCCGCCAGCGCAGCAGCGCCGCCCTGCAGGAGGTCGTCGAGCGGCACGCCGGCGAAACGGTAGCCCTGGTGGCCCACACGGTGGTCAACCAGGTGCTCCTCTGCGCCGTGCTGGGCCTGGGCAATGAGCACTTCTGGCGGATCGGCCAGGATACCTGCGCGGTGAACCAGATTGACTGGGATGGGAAAATATACCTGCTGTGGCTCATGAACGACACCAGCCATCTGTGGAAAGCTCGCCAGACCTGAGCGACACAGACCAGCAGCGCTGTGCGGCGGCGCTGGCCGATCTGGCTGCCCGCAGCGCTCCGTTCTCCAGCGACCAGCTTCAGGCTATCCTGCGCCGCCATCCCCGTTCGGACAACCGCCTGTTCACCCGCGACCAGCTACTGGCCGTCTACCAGCGGCTCTGCGCCGACGGACGGATGCGCTTCGATCCGTCCCTGGTACGCCGCCTGCGGCTCAAGCCAGGCCGGACGCTCTCCGGCGTTGCCCCGGTCACCGTATTGACCGCCCCCCACCCCTGCCGCGGCGACTGTATCTACTGCCCGACCGTCGCCAGCGCCCCCAAGTCGTACCTGCCCGACGAGCCAGGCGTGCAGCGGGCGCTCCGTTTCGACTACGACCCCTGCGCCCAGACCGCCGGGCGCGTCCGCGCCCTGGCCCACATCGGCCACCCCACCGATAAGGTCGAGCTGCTCATCCTCGGCGGCACCTGGTCGGACTACGATCCCGACTACCAGGAATGGTTCGTCCGTCGCTGCCTGGATGCGCTGAACGGCAGCGACGCTCCGTCGCTAGGGGAAGCGCAGCGGCGCAACGAGACCGCCCGCCATCGCGCCGTCGGCCTGGCCGTGGAGACTCGTCCCGACTGCGTCACCCTGGAGGAAGTGCGGCGGCTGCGCCGGTTGGGCGTGACCCGCGTCCAGTTGGGCGTCCAGAGCCTCGACGAGCGCATCCTGGCCCTCAACCGCCGCGGCCACACCGTCGCCGACACCCGCGCAGCCGTGCGCCGGCTGCGCCTGGCCGGCTTCAAGATTACCCTCCACTGGATGCCCAACCTGCTGGGGGCCACGCCGGAAAGCGACTACGAAGACTTCCAGCGGCTGTGGGACGATCCGGCGCTGCGCCCCGATGAGCTGAAGATCTACCCCTGCCTGTTGCTGGAGGGGACCGACCTGCACGAGCTGTGGCAGGCGGGCGAGTATCGGCCCTACGACGAGGAGACGCTGATCCGCCTGTTGCTGGACTGCAAGCCGCTCATCCCGCCCTACTGCCGCGTCAACCGGCTGATGCGCGACATCCCTGCCCCGGACATCGCCGCCGGCGTGGCCCGCTCGAACCTGCGCCAGGTGGTGCAACAGCGCCTGGCCGAGGCCGGCCGGTCCTGCCGCTGCATCCGCTGCCGCGAGGTGCGGGATGAACCGGTCGAGCCAGATGAGCTGCGGCTGACCGACACGGTCTACGAGACCGATGCGACGACAGAGCACTTCCTGGCCGGCGAGACCCCGCAGGGGCGGTTGGCCGGGTTCCTCCGGCTTTCGTTGCCGCAAGCGCAGCCGGAGATGGAAGAGCTGCGCGGCGGCGCGGTGGTGCGCGAGCTGCATGTCTACGGGCCGGCGCTGGAAATGGGCGACCGGCAGGATGGACGCCCCCAGCACGCCGGGCTGGGCACGCGGCTGCTGACAACGGCGAGGCGCATGGCCCACGAGGCGGGCTACCGGCAGTTGGCCGTCATCGCCGCCGTGGGGACGCGCCCCTACTACCGCGCGCGGGGGTTCGCGCTGGAGGGGAGCTACATGGTCAGAGGCCGACTAGACTGACAGGGGCAGTGGACAGTGGGTAGTGGGTAGTGGTCGGTGGTCAGACGAAGGAGGTAAAAATGAACGGACCGCAACGAATCGAGAGCTCCATTTTTCTGGCGCTGCTGCTGACCCTGGGATTGGTCGTCGCCGTGGGTGCATCCTCCCCCACGCCACCGGCATCGCCAGACACCCCCCAACTGCCCGCCGACGACGGCGCGATCGTCATTGACCACGCCTGCACCGACCTGAGCCGCATTCCCCCCGCCTGGCTGGCCGAGGCCCGCCAACACGTCGCCTTCGTCTACGGCCACACCTCCCACGGCAGCCAACTGGTCAGCGGAGCGGAGTACCTCAGCACCTACGTCGAACCGCCCACCTATAACCTGATCGTCAACTGGTACACCATCCCGCCGCAACAGACCCCGCCCGGCCTGCGCATCGGCGACGATGGCGGGTGGGGTTGGGACGAGGACAGCTTCCTGCAGACCGCCCGCGATCAACTCGACGCCGCCCACGCCGCCGAACCCGGCCAGGTGCGCGTCTTCATGTGGTCGTGGTGCGGGCAACTCTCCGACCCCTACGTGCCCACCACCACGGTCGAAACGTACTTGAACGCCATGGCCCAGTTGGAGAGCGAATATCCCGACGTGGTCTTCGTCTACATGACCGGGCACACGGATCAGTGGAACGCCGCGCTGCTCGAGCAGAACAACAACATGATCCGCGACTACGTCCAGCAGCACGGCGGCGTGCTGTACGACTTCGCCGACATCGAGAGCTGGCTGCCCGATGGCACCCCCTATCCCGACCCGAATGACGATTGTCCCTGGTGTCAGGACTGGTGCGACAGCCATCCCGGCTACTGCCCCGACCCGCCGATTGACTGCGCCCACTCCCACTCGCTGAACTGCATGCTCAAGGGCCAGGCGCTCTGGTGGCTGGCCGCCCGGCTGGTCGGCTGGGAAGGGATCGCCTTCGACCTGGGCCCATCGAGCAAGAGCGTCGCGCCGGAACAGGCCGGCTACGGCGACACGGTCACCTACACCGTCGTCATCCGCAGCGGGAGCGGGCCGCTGGCCCAGACTGTCTTCCTCACCGACACCGTCCCCACAGCGCTGAGCTACGTCCCCGGCACACTCACCGCGACCCACGGCGTCGTCAGCGACGGCGATGCGCCGATCCTCTACTGGTCGGGCACGCTCACCCCCACGCCGGTCGTCACGATCACCTACGCCGCGACCGTCGCCTCAGCCGAGGGCCAGGCGGTCACGAACACCGCACTCATCGGCACGGCAGGCGCGCCGGTCATCAGCCGCACCGCCACGCTGATCATCAACGGCCAGCAGCTCTTCCTACCGACGCTCCAGCGCGCCGTTCAACACGGCATCCCCCCCTGCTCGCCGATCCCCGGCGTCCACTACGACGCCCTGTACGTGGAGAACCCGACCAACCCGGACGTGGAGAACAATCTCGACTACAACCTGCTCCTGCTGGGCTACGACTGGGTGGACGAGTACCGCGGATTGGTGCACATCAATGGGGACAGCGATCCTAACGCGCCGCAGTTGCCCACGCTCTTCGCCGACCTGCGATTGCCGATCTTCAGCAACGTCTATCGCGCCCACGGGTGGGATTGGGAACACGGCGTCCCCCTGCCGCCACCCGAAGAGCCCTGGCCGGTGACCGTGGCGGGTTTTCAGGTATCGCCCGGCGAGGTCATCCACACGCCCGACGGCGGCTACAACATCGGCTTCGGCCACGACGCACTGGTGCTCTTTGCTACCGAGGAACAGATCGCCCTCCAGTATACCCGCGAAGACGCGATCGCCCACGGCTACACCATCTACATCACCGGCATCTGCACCGAACCGTCGCTGTTGGCCCTCTACGAGTCGCTGGACGCGGCCGGACGTCTGCAACTGCCCGCGCTGACCGGCGGAGAGCCGCTCGGCCGGGCTTGGGGAACGGAAATCGTCGTCGCCATCCGCGACAATGCCGTCTTTATGGATCCGCGTTCGGGGAAGGATTGGTGGCAGGAATACTGGCCGCCGCTCCGTTCACCTCGACAGGATTGAGTGCGGGCATTTCCGCCCCGCATGGTCGGTGCAATCGGAGGTTTGCGATGACAATCCTATCGCGTTTCGTGAGGCGGGCCGCCGTCCCTCTCCTCGCTGCCGTCCTGGTAGCCTGCTCGGCCCCCGCTGCCGAAGGCGGGGCGCGGGTCTGGATCGACGCCCCGGCGGACGGCCTCGAAGTGCAGGCCGGCCAGCCGGTGCAGGTCGAGGGCCACGCCGCCGCCCGCAGCGGCGTCGCTCGCGTCGAGATTTGGGTCAACAGCACGCTTCAGGCGACACAAGATTCGCCCCCGGCGCGGGGAGACCTGGTCAGCTTCGCCCAGGCGTGGACGCCGCCCGGCCCGGGCGACTACACCCTGCAGGCGGTCGCCATCGCCGCCGACGGCTCCAGCAGCGCACCCGACTCGGTGCGGCTGCGCGTCGCCGGCGAAGTCGGCGCCATCACCGCTACCCCCACCTCCGCGCCCACGACCGAGCCGGTCACCCCCACCTCCACCGCGCCCCCGCCAACCGCCACCGCGACCCGCACACCCACCCCAACCCCCACGCCGACCGCCACTGCCACCCCCACCGCCTCCCCCACCGCCTCCCCCACACCCGGCGCGATCATCCAGTTCTGGGTGGACGCCGACCAGATCATCGCCGGCTCCTGCACCAACCTGCGCTGGCACGTCGAGAACGTCGAGGGGGTCTACATGGACGGCGAAGGAACGACCGGAGACGGCTACCGCACGATCTGCCCCTGCAGCGACGAGACGCACACGCTCACCGTCCAACTGCGCGGCGGCGGGCAGGAGCAGCGCGAGATCACCGTCCGCGTCACCGGTTCCTGCGCCCCCCCCACCGCCCCCGCCGACACCACCCCACCTCCAGCCCCTCGGCAGTCCAGCCCGAACCCAGACGAGGTACTGCCCTGCGCCGGCCAGGTCACCCTACACTGGTACCCCGTCACCGATCCCAGCGGCATCTCCCAGTACCAGGTACAGGTGGATCAACACTGGGGTGACTTCAACTGGCAGCCCATGCCGGACAGCCCCTGGGAGGGCCTGGGCGCTGCCCAATTGACGATCGACGTGCAGTGCGGCTGGTATTACCGCTGGCGCGTGCGGGCCGTGGACGGCGCCAACAACGTCGGGCCGTTCTCCCCGCGCTGGGCATTCGCGGTCACCCTGAGCCGCTAACCGCCCTTTGTTGGGCAGACCGGCCTAATGTAGGGCGGGCCGCTGGCCCAATGTAGGGCGGGCCGCTGGCCCGCCCCCGGAGAGAGACAAGTGAACCCGCAAACGAAGAAATCGGCAAGCGTGCTGTGGCTCGTGCTCGGCCTGTTGGCCCTTTGCCTCATCGTGAGCATGCTCCTCCTGGTCTACGCCTACGGCGCGCAGCGTCACCGGGCGATCAGCGAGCGCCCGCTGGTGCTCATCCACGCCCCGCTGCACCGCGAGCGCGTCCTTCTCGGCCAGGGGGGACTGGCCCACGCCACCGCCCGCGCCGAGGGCGGCGTGGCGCGCATGGAGCTGTGGGTGGATGGCACGCTCGTCGCCATCCAAGAGAGCCTGCAGGGAAGCGCCCCGATTTTGGTGCTCAGCTCCGCCTGGGAAGCGGAAACCCTGGGAGCGCACGTCCTCCTGGTGCGCGCCGTCTCCGCCAGCGGTGTGAGCGGCCAGGCCACCGTCGCCGTCGAAGCGGTCGAGGGAGAAGCCGCAGAGGGCCCGCCCCTGGAAAGCCACATCGTCCAGCCGTGGGACACGCTGGAGAGCCTCCTCGTCGAAAGCGGAGCGACCCTGGAGGAAGTGTTGGCGCTGAACCCCGGCCTCGATCCCACCGAGCCGCTGCAGTCCGGTGACGTGCTCGTGCTGCCCGGCGAGGAACCGGTCGAAGGGCTGCCTGAGGAGGAATCGCCACCGCCCACCCCATCCGATGAGGTCCCACCCGCCCCGCACGACGTCGCCCCCGGTTCGCTGTGGGACATGCTGGAGCTGCTCTTCGGCGGCTTCCGCCTGTTCGAGCGCGGCGACGACGAGCCGACGCCCCTGCGCGTGGAGCTGCTCGCGCTGACGACCGACGCAGCCATCGAGTCGCTGCACTGCTACATCGGCGCGGGCGACGCCCTCGCCCCGCGCTGGTACCCCGACGCCGACAGCGACCCGCTCACCGACGAATCCTTCGCGCCGCTGGGAGAGAACGGGTGGGACGTCGCCGCACACATGGCCGGCGAGCGCGCCTTCCGCTTCGACTGGCCTGCCGACCAACCGTTCACAGCGCAGGTGACCTGCGTCGGCGGCGCGGGTGGCGGCGCGGACGCGCTGGACCTAGGTCAGCTCGATCTCGCCGTGCGCCCCGAAGCCTGGGACGGCCTCGCGCGCCGCGCTGTGGGCGAAGGCACCGAGGGCCGCTTCACCCTGGAGTACCGCATCAGCCGGGCAGAGGCGAGCGGCAGGGGGCACCCGATCTTCCTCGACCCCAGCATGACCCCGCCGACCAACCTGCGCCTCGACACGCGCCGCTACGTCCTGCGCTGGGACTACCACCCGCTGCCCGACGAGGAGCCGATAGACGGCTTCCGCGTCTACCTGAACGACACGCTGCAGTGGATCGAGGAGCCGGAGGCGCGCGATAGCGGCCTGCCGCCGGAGTGGCTCGCCCCACCATGCGGCGAGGCGTACGCCTTCACCGTCACTGCCTTCCGCTACGGCTTCCCCGACGGCCCCGAATCCCGCCCCTCCAACGAGTTGACCGCCTCCACCGACCCCGATGAATGCCAGCGCGCCGTCATCGTCACCTTCGGGACGCTGGAGACGCGCGACCTGGGCGGCGATGGAGAGCGCGATCCCGGCGACGTGGGCCCGGTCTACGGCGGGTTCTACGTCGGCGAGCAAGGGGTGACGTTCGATGGCCGCTGCGACGGGCCGGGCATCTGCGGCGTCTTCGCCCTCGACCACGACTCCGAGTATGACATCAACGGCATTACCTCCTACTTCGGCGACGGCCCCGCCCAGTTCTTCGTCGAACTGCCATTCGGCGAGGACCTGCTG
>DAOTYW010000108.1:0-3309 GCA_034434755.1 Anaerolineae bacterium
GCGGTTGAGGACGATGCAGCCGCCGAAGGCAGCCAGGTGATCGGCCAGGTCGGCCCGGCAGTAGGCCTCGGCGATGGTATCGGCCATGGCCACCCCACAGGGGTTGTTGTGCTTGACGATCACCGCCGTCGGGCGCTCCATCAGATAGCGCAGGATGTTGAGGCCGCTATCCGCGTCGGTCAGGTTGATCTTGCCAGGGTGCTTGCCGGCGCGCAGCAGTTCCACGTCCGACACCAGATACCGCCCCGGAACAATGGTTTCGACCTGGCCCAGGACCAGGTGGCCGTTGACCAGCCGGTATAGCGCCGCCTCCTGTCCCGGGTTCTCGCCATAACGCAACCCCTGACGCAGGCCGTTGACCTCCCAGGTGGTTTTCTCGTACACCAGCGTCGTCCGCCGGTCGTCGAAGACAAAGGCGATCTCGATGCGCGGCGGAAAGTGCTCGGGCACGATGGTGTGGTAGGACTGAGTGAGTGGGACATCCATGTTCATCTACCCCCCTGGGAACTGCTCACCCTCCCGCAGGTTTGGGCGCAATTTGCAGCCCGAATCGCACTGCAGAGGCCACTCCGATTCATTGCCCGGTCACTTCCGAACCTGCGGGAGGGTGAGCTGGGCAATTACCCCCTTCGACCACCAGATGCCGTCATTATACTATGGCCGGGGTCATTTAGGAAGCTCCAAAACCCTGGGCCACACACTTTACAACTGCGCTACACCTGGGTATAATCCCTCCTGCCAATGGATACCCCTGCTGCGCGGCCCATCCACGTGGCCCTCAACGCCCACCTGCTCTCCGGCGCTTCGTCCTACCGCAGCGCCGGCGTCCACCATTACATCTACCACCTGCTTGCCCACCTGCCGGCGGCCGGCTGTCAGGTGACGGCGTTCGTCGGCCCGCAGGGCGCGCCCCCCTTCGACGGTGTGCGGGCCGTGCCCAGCCGCTGGCCCACGACCCGCCCCGCCGTGCGGGCGGTGTGGGAACAGCTCGTCCAGCCGTGGGCGCTGCGGGAGGCGCGTCCGGACCTGGCCCACGGGCCGGTGTTCGTCGGCCCGCTGGCCAGCCACTGCCCGTTCGTGGTCACCGTCCACGACCTGAGCTTCCTGCGTTTCCCGCAGCTCTTCCGTCCGGCCAATCGTCTCTACCTGCGCCTGGCCGCCCGCGCCTCTGCCCGCCGCGCCCGGCGGGTCATCGCCGTCTCCGTCCACACTGCCCAGGAGACCGTGCGCCTGCTGGGCGTCGCGCCGGACCAAGTGGACGTGGTCTACCACGGCGTCGCCCCCGCCTTCCACCCGCTGCCGCCGGCAGAGGTAGCTGCCTTCCGCGCCGACCGCGGCCTGCCGGCGCGGTTCATCCTCTACGTCGGCACCCTGGAACCGCGCAAGAACCTGGCCCGCCTGGTCGAGGCCTTCGCCCGTCTGCGCGCACCTGACCTCAAGCTGGTGCTCGCCGGCGCGCGCGGCTGGTACGACCAGGAGGTCTTCGCCCGCATCGAGGCGCTGGGCCTGCAGGACGCTGTCCTGCTGCCCGGCTACGTCCCCAACGCTGAACTGCCCCTCTGGTACAACGCCGCGACCCTCTTTGCCTTTCCGTCCCTCTACGAGGGCTTCGGCATGCCAGTCCTGGAGGCGCTGGCCTGCGGGACGCCAGTGCTGACCTCCGTCTGTTCCGCCTTGCCGGAGGCGGCTGGGGACGGCGCGCTGCTGGTCGCCCCGCAGGATTGCGAGTCCATCGCCGAGGGATTGCACCGCCTGCTGACCGATCCAGCTCTGCGCGAGTCGCTGCGCCAGCGCGGGCTGGCCCATGCCGCCCGCTTCACCTGGGCGCGCACCGCCGCCGAGACCGTCGCCGTCTACCGGCGCGCGCTGGGCAAGGAGCCCGTCGAATGAGCAAAAACCACCGTCGTCCGCCCGCCTGGGCTATCGCCCTGGACATTGCCGTGATCGCCCTGGGATTCATTGGCGGCTACTGGTTGCGCTACGACCTGCGCTGGTTCCATGACATCGCCTTCGACGCCCCCTTCTCTGCCTACCTGCCGTTCTTCAGCCTCTGGGTCGTCCTGGTGCCCGCCTTCTTCTTCATTGACGGCGCCTACCGCGCCTGGCGGCGGCCATGGATCGAGCAGGTCTACAGCGTCGTCAACGCCACGGCCAAGGTGACCGTCCTGATGCTGGCGATCACCTTCATCTCCCGCCCGCAGTACTACTCCCGCGTCATGCTGATCGAGGTCGGCCTGCTGACCGTGCTGCTGATCGGGCTGCTGCGGGCGGTCGAGGAGATGGTCGCCAACCGCCTGCGCAGGAAAGGCATCGGCATCAGCCGGGTGATCATCGTCGGCGCCGGCGAGGTGGGGCGGACGGTGATGCGGACGATCGTCGCCCGGCCCGAATTGGGCTACCGCGTCGTAGGTTTCGTGGACGACGACCCGCAGAAGGGCAACACCAACATCGGCCCGTTCAAGGCCCTCGGAGCGCTGGAGAACCTGCCGATGGTCATCGAGGAGGGGCAGATTGACGAGGTGATCATCACCCTGCCGTGGATGTACCAGCGCAAGATCATGGCCATCGTCCGCGACTGCGCGCGGCAACGGGTGCGGGCGCGCATCGTGCCCGACCTGTTCCAGATGAGTCTCAGTCAGGTGGACGTGGAAGAACTGGGCGGCGTGCCGCTGATCGGCGTGCGCGAGGTCTCGATCAGCAAGAGCGCCCTGTTGGTCAAGCGGGCCATGGACGTGGTCGGGGCTGTGATCGGCCTGACCGTCGGCCTGCCGCTGCTCGGCCTCATCGCCCTGGCGATCCGCCTGGACAGCCCCGGCCCGGTCATTTTCCGCCAGACCCGCATCGGGCTGGGCGGGCGGATGTTCCAGATGTACAAGTTCCGCTCAATGTACCAGGGAGCGGAAGAGGAGCAAGCGGCCCTCCTGGAACTGAACGAGGCCGACGGACCGTTGTTCAAAATCCGCAACGACCCACGGGTGACCCGCGTGGGCCGCTTCCTGCGCCGCACCAGCCTGGACGAACTGCCGCAGTTGCTCAACGTCCTGCGCGGGGAGATGAGCCTGGTGGGCCCGCGTCCATCCCTGCCCAACGAAGTGGAGCAGTACCAGGAATGGCACAAGAAGCGGCTGGAGGCCCCGCCGGGAATGGCCGGTCTCTGGCAGGTCAGCGGGCGCAGCCGCCTCTCTTTCGACGAGATGGCCCTGCTGGATATCTACTACATCGAGAACTGGTCGCCGTGGATGGACTTCAAGATCCTTCTGCGCACGGTGCCGCAGGTGGTGTTGGGGGAGGGGGCGTATTGAGACGCGG
>DAOTYW010000109.1:0-2824 GCA_034434755.1 Anaerolineae bacterium
TGTTCTTGCGCCAAGAGATCATTACCAGGTGGTGATGGGGATCTTGACAGAAGGCGGTGTTCCTCCGATACATGGATTGTGGAATCAACTCCATCAGGAGGAGCACCGCCTATGGCCGAGTTGGCCTATCGGGAAGTATACGCTATGAATCGGGTTGAGGCAAGAAAGCAGTTGCTGCGCACGGTTCAGGAGACCGGCAGCATCAGCGAGACGGCGCGTCTGTGGCACACCTCGCGGCAGGTGGTGCGCAAGTGGGTGCAGCGCTACAAGGAGCAGGGGGAGGCGGGGCTGGCCGACCGCTCGCGCCGCCCGCACCATTCGCCGCGTCAGACGCCAGCGGAGCTCGAGGAGTTGGTGGTGAGGGCCTACCAGCAGACCCAACTGGGGCGGCGGCGGCTGGCCTGGTATCTGGCCAAGCACGGCCAGTCGGTCTCCGCCCACACCATCCGCCACATCCTGCGGCGCAACGGTCTGGTGCGCCCACGTCAGCGTCGTCGGAGCGTCTATCCGGCGCTGTGGGCCTGGGAGAGCGAGCAGCCCTTCTCGCTGATCCAGACGGACGTCAAAGACATTCGCGATAAGGGCAGCCTGGGGACAGCGCTGACGACACATTTGGCCCGCCAGCGGCTGCCGCGCTACCAGTGGACGGCCTGCGACGGGCGTACGCGGCTGCGCTTCCTGGCCTTCAGTCATACCCTGAGCACCACGCACGGGCTGGCATTCCTGCTGCTGGTGTTGTCCTGGCTGCGGGCGTGGGGGGTGGAGACGCCGGTGGCCTTCCAGACCGACTGGGGGGTGGAGTTTGGTGGGGATAACCCGCAGCGGGTGCAGGAGTTGAGCGCGCGCTTCCTGGCGCCGTTGGGCGGGGCGTTGTGCCGCTACCCGCTGGGGCGCAAGGGCTACAATGGGCGGGTGGAACGCAGCCATCGCACCGATGACGAGGAGTTCTACCGGCCCTACCTGCTGCAGGCGCGGGATACGGAGGGGTTCCTACGCTGGGCGGTGCGCTGGGTCTATGTCTACAACGTGCTGCGGCCGCACAGCGGGGTGGGGATGCACCAGCAGCCTCCGCTGACGGTACTCAAGCGCTTGGGGTACACAGGCAGCGACGAGATCGCGCTCTTTCCGCCCATCCTGTTGGACCCGCTCAGCACCGACGTGGTTCTCTCTCGCGACCCAGAGGGTGGTAACGATCTGTTGACCCATTACAGCGCCGTTGCGGATAGGATGCATCGGGTTGTGACCGCGCCGCACAGGCCTCTCGGCCGCGCGTCCTCGAGCGAGGACGCACGAACAGAGCAGGCGGCTCACCGGGCGCGACCTCCGCCGCTGCCCTCTCGGCTCACTGCGCCGGCAGGTACCCGTGCTCGCGGAACCATGCCAGTGCGTCGCGGCACGTCTCCTCGAACGGGCGTGGCGGTTGCAGCCGGAGCTCGGCCCGGCTACGGCTGTCGTCCAGGCCTTGCCAGTGCTCGATCGCCTGTAGATGCTGAGCACCCTCCAGGCCCGCCAGCCCGCCCAAACGCCCCAGCCCGCGGATCGTCCGCGCCGAAGCCCGCACGCGCGGCGGGCGCACCCCGGCGGCCTCCGCCATCACCCGCAGTGCCTCCTCCAGCGCCATATTGTGGCCGCCCAGGATATAGCGCCGCCCCGGACGGCCGTGCTCGGCGGCGCGCAGCTCCCCGGCGGCGACATCGCGCACATCCACCACGTTGAGTGTACCGCCCGTAGTCACGGGAAGGCGCTTCTGCGCCACTCGCAGCAGGAGCGCCCCGGTAGCCGGCTTGACGTCGCCCGGCCCGAACACCACCGTGGGGATGACGGTCACCACTGGCAGGCCTTGCGCCACTGCCCGCATCGCCTCCATCTCCATCGCCCACTTGACCTCGAAATAGGGGTTCTGGACGGAGCCCGGAACGTAGAGGTCGCTCTCGTTCGCCAACCGCCCCGGTTCGCTCGGGCGGCCGATTGTGCTCAAGGCGCTCGTGTACACGAGGCGCTTAACCTCGGCCACGGTGGCCGCCGCTAGGACGTTGCGCATCCCCAACACGCCGTGGCGCAGCGTCTCCTGCAGGCTGCGCGCACGTTGTGGGTAGTATCCGGCGGCATGGAACACCAGCGGACAGCCGCGCATCGCCGCCACCAGCGATGCGGGGTCGGCCAGGTCTCCCGCTACCCACTCGATCGGCAGATCGCCCACTGCCCCGACCGCATCGGGCCGGCGGCGCACGCCGCGCACGCGCCAGCCGCGCTCCACCATCACGCGGGCGATCTGCCCACCGATGAAACCGGTAGCCCCCAGAACGCAGCACCGCAGCGGCACACCAGCAGCGCTTTGCGACATTGCTCCACCTCCTGTGCGGGTGGCCACCACCGGGTAAGGTGCGCCACACCGCATACGGTCAACCGCTCAGCGCCACGTCAGCGCCGGGACGCTGGCCGGGCGCGAGTACGGCCCACTGGCAAACTCGTCCCAGTAGTCATTCACCTCCACGTGGCGAGCCGAGAACACGGCCTGGCCGGGCGCGCCGAGTGCGCGCGCCAGCGCGATCCGCTGCTGGATCTCGTCGAAGTCGGCGTACTGCGCGCTCAGCCCCGGCAGCACATGCCGGCCGCCACTGTGGGCCAGGAAATCGGAGACCAGCACCCCGAACTGCGTCGGCGTGAACACGTGTGGGCTGGAGAAGACATTGGCCGGGTAGATCATCGGCATGATCGTGTCCAGTGTGCCGCTGAGCAGCCAGCCCTGCGAGTCCTGATAGTAGTCCGAGTAGCCCTGGCTGTAGCCCCAGCCCCACCGGTCCACATACACCGGCCAGACCGC
>DAOTYW010000110.1:0-1630 GCA_034434755.1 Anaerolineae bacterium
CGTCCCCTGCTCGACCTGGCCGGGCTGGTCAACCCGGAGGTGGTAGGGTTCATCCGCGACGAGGAGCGGCTGCTGGACTGGATCGAACAGCAGGGGGCCGACTATCTGATCGCCTTCCCCTCCTGGTATCCGCAGATCACCGCCGACCCGCGCCTGACGCCGGTTTACCGCGCCACTTCGGCGGTGACGGTGGCCCAGGGAGGGGAGAACATGGTCGTCTACGCCATCCGACGATAGTTGCGCTTCCCCCTTGCCGTGGTATAATCATGAGCGGATCGGGGCTTCCCCGGTCCAGGAGAGCATGCCCGAAGACCGTCGGAAAGAACAAGCGAGCTGGGGCAGCACGGGCCAGCGCCTGTTCTCCCGTCTTTTCGTCCGCGTCTGCGCTCTGATCTGGCGGATGAGCGTAGACTGGGGCACTCGTCGGCCGATGCTGGTGCGCCTGAGTGCCCATGTCAGCCTGCTGCTGCTCGTGTTGGCCGTGCCGATCCTGGCCGCCGTCTCCCCGGCAGCCCAGGCCCTCGGCCATTCCGAGATCAACTCGCCAGCCGTGCCGCTGCCCCCTACCCCGACCATCGAGAGTCTCCCGGCCTGGCAGGCCATCCCACCGTCCGTCCTGACCCGCCTGGCCCTGCCGCAGACGATCATCCCCGAACGACCCCGCGCCGAGGTGATCACCTATACCGTCCAGTCCGGCGACAACGTCTACACCATCGCCCAGTCGTTCGGTCTCAACGTCTACAGCCTGATCTGGTCGAACCGCGAGACGCTGCAGGATGCCCCGTGGCTGATCCAGCCGGGGCTGACCCTCTACATCCCGCCGGTCAACGGCGTCTACCACCTGGTCACAGCGGGGGAGTCCATCGAGTCTATCGCGGCAGCGTATGAAGTAGACCCTTCCGCCCTGATCAACGAGTGGAACGACATCGCGGAGGGCAGCGAGCTGCACGAGGGGCAGTTCGTCATGGTCGTGGGTGGGAAGAGCGAGTACATTGACCTGGTACCCCCGCCGCCGCCGCCCCGCTACGCCACGGCCAGCGCGGCGGGATGGAGCTCCGGGGTCTGCAGCGGCGTCTCCTTCACCGGCCCCGGGGCCAACGGCTACTTCGCCTACCCCACCGGCAGTTCGCGGGTGTCGGGATGGTATTTCCACGATACGCGCAATCCCAGCCACATCGGGCTGGACTACGCCTGCCGCTCCGGCAACCCGATCTACGCTAGCGACAACGGCGTCGTCACCATCGCCGGGTGGAACGGCGGCTACGGCATCCTGGTCGAGCTCAACCATGGCAACGGCTTCACCACCCGCTATGCCCACCTCAGCGACCTGGTGGTCGGCTGTGGACAATCGGTCTACCAGGGTCAACTGATCGGCTACTGCGGCACTACCGGCTGGTCCACAGGCCCGCACCTGCACTTCGAGGTCCGCTACGGCGGCGTGCCGCAGGACCCGCAGTACTATCTGCCGTGAAACTAGACGACGGACCACGCAACACACAACACGCGTGATCTATGGCCCATCTTCTGGGGTCTAACCATCGGTCACAACTTAAGGCCCAGCTTGCCCCGGAAATCGCCGCTTTGCGGCTTCCGCCCGCCGCTAAACCGGCGGGCTCATAGCTGAAGCCCC
>DAOTYW010000111.1:0-3141 GCA_034434755.1 Anaerolineae bacterium
GGTGGCCCGCCTTGCGGCTGCGCAGCTTGCGCACGCCGCGGGCGATGACCGACAGCTTGCCGCGCGGCGTGCAGAGGGTCAGCACCCGGTCGGCCCCCCCTGGTCGCGCCGGCAGATGACGATCCCGTCGGTGCTGTAGAGCCGCTCGCCGGTCACCGCTCGCCCACCCGCAACGACAGCGCGCTGAAGCTATCGGGCAGCAACGCCGCCAGGGTCGTCTCGCGGTAGCGGCCCGTCGCATCCGCGATCAGCACCATCAGCTCCTCGCCAAACTCGCGCAGCGTCTGCCGACAGGAGCCGCAGGGGGAGCCGCCGTCCTCCGTGGCGACGGCGATGGCGACGAACTCCCGCTCGCCCTCGGCGATTGCCCGCACCATGGCCGTTCGCTCGGCACAGGTGCAGAGCGGATAGACAGCGTTTTCCACGTTGCAGCCCAGGTAGACCCGGCCCGAGCGCCCCAGGAGCGCCGCGCCGACCCGGTAGCCGGAGTAGGGAGCGTAGGCTCGCTCCCGCGCCGCCTGCGCCTGGGCCACCAGTTCGCGGCGGTCAATCTCCCTCTCCATCGCCTCCTCCCTCCGGCGGGACACGGCACACGCGCACCTTGCCGATCCGCCGGCCGGTCACGGTCAGCACCTCGAGCTGCAGGTCGCCCACGCGCAGTTGCTCGCCGGGCGCAGGGATCTTGCCCAGGCTGCCATAGATGAGGCCGCCCAACGTGTCGCCCAGTTCGGTCGGCAGGCGGACGCCCACGAGATCGCCGACGTCGTCCAGGTTCATCAGTGCGTCCATCACGTACTCGCCCTCGCCCACCCGTTCGAACGCCGGCTCCTCGGCGTCGTACTCGTCCTGGATCTCGCCGACGATCTCCTCCAGGATGTCCTCCACGGTGACCAGGCCGGCGGTGCCGCCGTACTCGTCAATCACGATCGCCATATGGATGCGCTGCTGCTGCATCTCGCGCAGCAGCGTGTCCACTTTCTTGGTCTCCGGCACGAAGTAGGCCGGACGGAGTATCTCCCGCAGCTTCGGCTCCTCGCTCTCGCAGCGCAGATGGGCCAACAGGTCCTTGGCGTAGAGCAGCCCGATGACGTTATCCACGCTGCCCTGATAGACCGGGATGCGCGAGTGGCCGGCGCGGGTAATCGTATCCAGTGCCTCGCTCAGGGGAGCATCGGCGTCGAGGGCGACCATATCCATACGCGGCACCATCACCTCGCGGGCCATCGTCTCGCCGAAGTCGAAGATGGAGTAGATCATCTCCTTCTCCTCTTCCTCGATGACGCCCTCTTCCTCTCCCGCGTCCACCAGCGTCTTGATCTCCTCCTCGGTGATGAGTGTGGCGCCGCTCAGCGGCGTGCCGCCGAACGGCGCGGCCAGGCGATTGCTCAGCCAGACCATCAAACGGACCAGCGGCCAGAAGGCCAGTTCGAGGACGTAGACCAGTCCGGCCAGGCGCAGCGCCCACGCTTCGGGGCGGGCCGCCGCCACCGCCTCCGGCACCAGTCGCCCGGCGACCAGGAGCAGGACAGCCAGGGCGCCCACAATCAGGAGCAGGGCCAGCGTGGCAGCCCAGGTGCCGGGCAGGCCGGCGCCGCCCAGGGCCGTCTCCAGCGGCACGACGAGGGTGAGCGCGGCGACCGCGGCAGCCAGGGCCGCCAGCAGCGCCTTGCCCAGGTAGAGCGTGCCCAGCATCGGACTGGAGTTCTCCGCCAGCCGGGCCGTCAGCGCCGCCCAGCGACCGCCCTCGTCAGCCAACTGCCGCAGCCGACTGTGACGGGCGCTGGAGAAGGCCGATCGCGCCGCTGCCAGCACCCCGTGCGTCGCAACCAGCACCATCACACCGCACAGACCCAGCCAGGCAGTAGTGCTCATCCCCGCTCATCGCCTATCGCGTATCGCGTATCGCGTATCGTAACCCACTCTCCGCATCACCGCGTCCCCGCGTCCCCTCGTCACCGCGTCCCCTTCACCCGCGCCGGAACGCCAAACGCCACCGCTCCATCCGGCACGTCGTGCGTCACCACCGCGCCGGCGCCCGTCTTGGCCCCCTCGCCCACGCGCACCGGGGCGACGAGCATCGTGTCCGAGCCGATGAACGCCCCCGCGCCGACGACTGTGCGGTGCTTGCGTTCGCCGTCGAAATTGCAGGTGATCGTCCCCGCGCCGATGTTGGCCCCCGCTCCCACCTCAGCATCGCCCAGGTAGCTGAAGTGGCCCATCTTGGCCCCCGGCCCCAGGGTAGCGTTCTTCAGCTCGCCGAAGTTGCCCACGTGGGCTCCGGCAGCCAGGCGTGCCCCACGACGCAGGTGGCTGAACGGGCCAACGTCGCTGCCCTCCTCCATCACCGCCCCCTCGACCACCGAGGCCAGCACCCGACAGCCATCGGCGATGACGCTGTCCGCGACGATGGCATTGGGGCCGATCTGACAGCAGCGCCCGATCACTGTCTGTCCGCGCAGGTGAGTATGGGGGCCGATCACCGTATCGGCGCCGATGGTCACACCCGCCTCGATGTACGTGGTCGCCGGGTCTATCATCGTCACCCCGGCCTCCATCCACTGCCGGTTGATGCGTCGGCGCAGCTCTGCCTCCGCCTCGGCCAGATGGACGCGGGTGTTGATGCCCAGCAGCTCCAGCGGGTCGCCAACCTGCAGCGTCTCGATCTGCCGCCCTTCCTCGGCGGCCATCGCCACCAGGTCGGTCAGGTAGAACTCCTCCTTGGGCAGGCTGATCGGGATGCGCGCCACGTGCGGCCAGAGCCAGGCCCCGTCGAAGGCGTAGACGCCGGCGTTCAGCTCGCCGATCGCCCGCTCCTCGGCGGTCGCCTGCGCCTCCTCGACCACTCGCCGCACCGCGCCCTGCCCGTCCCGCACCACGCGGCCGAAGCCGCGCGGGTCGTCGCTGACCAGCGTCAGCATCGTGAAGGGGCCGCCGCTCTCCCGCTGCCGCTCAACCAGGCGACGCAACGTCTCGGCGCGCAGGAGGGGCATATCACCGCAGACCACCACCACCGTATCCACCCGGCCCTCCAGCACCGGTCGCGCCTGGAGGACAGCGTGGCCGGTGCCGCGCTGCGGCACCTGTTCGACATAGAGCGCCGCCTCGCCCACCGTCCGCCGTACCGCTTCCGCGCCGTAGCCG
>DAOTYW010000112.1:0-2764 GCA_034434755.1 Anaerolineae bacterium
AACGTGAAGCGTGAAACGTGAAACGTGAAACGTGAAACGTGAAGCGTGATATGTGTTCCGTGCATGCATTACGCATCACGTTTCACGTTTCACGCATCACGTTTCACGCATCACGTTTCACGCATCACGTTTCACGCATCACGCACGGAGATACCCTATGCTACTTGGAGACCTGTCCAACGCCTTCGGCCCGTCGGGATATGAGAAGGAGGTCCGCGCGATCCTGCGGGGGGCGATCGAGGGGCATGTGGACCGGCTGTGGGTGGATAGCCTGGGCAACCTGCATGCCGAGAAGCGCGGCTGCGGCGACAATCGCTTGCGCGTGCTGCTCACCGCCCATATGGACGAGGTCGGCCTGATGGTCGTCGGCCACGACGATTCCGGGGCGCTGCGGGTGCGCGCGATCGGTGGGCTGGACCCGCGCATCTTCCCCGCCACGGCGGTCTGGGTGGGCGCGGAGCGCATCCCCGGCGTTGTCGGCCTCAAGCCGATCCACCTGCTGGAAGCGGGCGAGCGAGATCGCGTCGTCCCGGTTAAGGAGATGGTGGTGGACATCGGCGCCGGTGGGAAGGACGAAGCGCAGAAGCTAGCGCCGGCCGGCACGACCGCCGTCTTCGCCACGCGCTTCCAGGAGCTGGGGCCGACGGTACTGGGCAAAGCGTTCGACGACCGCGCCGGCTGCGCCGTGCTGGCCGAGCTGCTGCAGGGCGAGCGTTTCACCCACGACCTGCACGCGGTCTTCACCGTGCAGGAGGAGGTGGGCCTGCGCGGGGCGGTCGTCGCCGGCTACGCCGCCGACCCCGATTGCGCCTTCGTCCTGGAGGGCACCATCGCCGACGACCTGCCCAGGCGCAAGGACGTCAGCCCGACCAGCGAACTGGGCAAGGGGCCGGTGATCACGGTCATGGACCGCTCGTTCATTGCCCACCGCGGGCTGTTGCGGCTGATGGAGGAAACCGCGCAGGCGCTAGGCATCCCCCGCCAGTTCAAGCAGCCCGGCATCGGCGGGACGGACGCCGGGGCGATCCACCGCGCCCGTGGCGGGGTGCCCAGCGCCGCTGTCGCCGTGCCCTGCCGCTACATCCACAGCCCGGTCAGCCTGCTCAGCCGGGACGATTTCGAGCACACCGTGCGTCTGATGCGTGGCACCCTGGAGCGGCTGACCCGAACTGCGTTGAGTTAAAGTGGACGCGCTCATTGCCGACCTCGAGGGCGAGAACGGATGCACCTTCAGTACACCGATCGTTTCCAGTGGGCCTATCGCACCCTGTCCAGGGAGGAGCGTGAGCGGGTGCAGAATGCCTTGCGTAAGTTGGCCGACGATCCGCGCCAACCAGGCTTGCGGGTTAGGAAGATGCAGGGGACGGATCGCATTGGGGAGGCGCGGGCCAGCCTTGCCTTGCGGATCACCTTCGAGACGGAGGGCGACGTGCTGACCCTGCGGAACGTCGGCCCCCCACGATGCCACGTTGGGAAGGCCGTGACAAGGTCGAAGGAGGACGAAAAGTGAGAGAGCTGATCCGCAAGCTGGTCGAGACATCCGGCCCTTCGGGCTTCGAGGAGCGCATCCGCGAGGTGATCCGCACCGAAGTGGAAGGGCTGGTGGACGAGGTGAGGGTGACCCCGCTGGGCAGCCTGGTGGCCGTGCGGGCCGGCAGTGGCCAGGGCCGGCGGATCATGCTCGCCGCCCACATGGACGAGATCGGCGTCATGGTCACCCACGTGGACGAGAAGGGCTTCCTGCGCTTCGCGCCGCTCGGCGGGGTCTTCCCCATCAACTGCGTCGGCAGCCGCGTGCGCTTCGAGAACGGGACGTTGGGTGTTATCGGCGTCGAGGAGAAGCGGGAGGACGATGACAAGATCCCCCGTCTCGATCAGCTCTATCTCGACGTCGGCGCGAGCGGGCGGGCGGATTGCCTGCTACGCGTCGGTGACGCGGCGGTCTTCGAGCGGCCCTTTGCCGTCCAGGGCCGGCGGCTTGTCTCCAAAGCGATGGACGACCGCATCGGCTGCGCCGTCCTCATCGAGACCCTGCGCCGGCTGAAGCAGCGGCGCGTACCCAATGAGCTGCACGTCGTCTTCACCGTGCAGGAGGAGACGACCTTCTCCGGTGCGCGGACGGCGGCGTACAGCATCGAGCCGGACTTGGGGATCGCGGTGGACATCACGGGCACCGGCGATACGCCGGAGTGTTACCCGATGGCCGTGGAGCTGGGCAAGGGGCCGGCGGTGAAGGTGCAGGACCAGGGGCTGATCGCCCACCCGATGGTGCGCGAGCTGTTGATCGCGGCGGCGGAGGCGGCGCAGGTGCCGGTCCAGATGGAGGTGCTCGAACGCGGCGCCACCGACGCGACGGTGATCCAGATCGCCCGCGCCGGCGTCCCCTCCGGCTGCCTCTCCATCCCCTGCCGCTACGGCCATACCCCCAGCGAGATGGTGGACGAGGAGGACGTCGAGGGGGCGGTGCGGGTGATGGTCAAGGCCGTGACCATGTAGGGCGGGCCGGCGGCCTGCTTATGTAGGGCGGGCCAGCGGCCTGCTTATGTAGGGCGGGCTGCCAGCCCGCCCGTCTGTGGGCCAGCGGGGGCGGGCCAGCGGGGCGGGTCAGCGGCCCGCCCTACATCGGCTGGCGAAGGGGCGGGCCAGCGGCCCGCCCTACATCGGCTGGCGAAGGGGCGGGCCAGCGGCCCGCCCTACATCGGCTGGCGAAGCGGCGGGCCAGCGGCCCGCCCTACAAGGGAGCGAGGCCATAGATTTCCTATGG
>DAOTYW010000113.1:0-16761 GCA_034434755.1 Anaerolineae bacterium
TCCGTTGACAGATACTCTCTTCGGCATACAGCGTGACATCTCTGCGCCAGGCTGAGCAGTTACCTGAATTGTACGATTTTGACAAGTCGAGAAAAAGCGAATTAGGGTGAGCAGTTACCCCAAAGGTATGCTGGTCTGGAGTCCCCTCCCTGACTCCGCCTGCCCCATCACCCGCGAGTACCACGAGCCCTACATGGCCGCCAGAGGCAGGCCCGCCGCACGACGCATCGGCATGACCCGCCGCGAAATGGCCCTCAACGGGGTCTTCATGAGCCTCTATCTCCTGTTCGCAGCAGGGATTGTAGTACGACAATGGCACATTAAGAACGAGAAAGTGCGGCTTGCACAGAACGCGCAACCATGATACACATGGGCGAATGAACATACTGCCGAACGGTTTAGACTTCTGGATCCGACACGATGGGGTCTCCCTGTCCAGGCGGTGGATGAGTTGCCCGGGCGACTCGAGGTGTTTTGGCGGCACTACCGCTACTGTTTTTGGACCCGCACGCGTGACCAATCGCCTCTGGCCTATCATTACCTGAGCGGGATATTGCGCATGCTGACCAAGCGCAACTTTGCCGAGATCGGGCGTCAGACAGAAACGGCGGGGGAAAGAGTGCAGCATTTCATGACCTATTCGCCATGGGCCAAGGATGCGGTGTGCCAGCAAGTGCAAGCCGACATCTCGGCCACGCCTGCGCTGCACGGTGGCGTGTTGGTACTGGACGAAAGCGCCGATGCCAAGTCGGGCACGAGCAGTGCCGGGACGGCGCGGCAATACAACGGGCGGATGGGCAAGGTGGATGTCTGTAAGGTGGGCGTCTTCCTGGCCTACGTCAAAGGGCCATACTGGGCGTGGGTGGATGGCGAACTGTTCATTCCGGAGAAATGGTTCAGCACCGAGTTTGCCGAGCAGCGGAAGCGAGCGGGTGTTCCTGCCGAGCGCAGCTTCAAGAGCAAGGTCGAATTGGGCTGGGAGATGATCCAGCGTGCACGAGTGAGGGGCTTGCCTTTTGAGTTCGTGGCGTGCGACGACCTCTACGGTCGAGCCGATTGGTTTCGCTCGGCATTGGCCCAAGCAGACATCATCTATATGGCCGACGTGCCCAATACGACCCAGGTCTACCTGGAGCGCCCTGCGTGGGGCATTCCGCCCACGCCAGAGGGGCACAACGGACGCGGGTTCAGCACACCGCGTGTGTTGTCGGACGATCAACCGATTGAGGTCAACCAGATCGCCGAAGATGCGGGCACGGGTTGGAACACATTGCGCGTTCGTCCGACCGAGCGTGGTGAGTTGGAGGCCGCATACACAGCCAGGCGGATATGGACGTTGCGCGATGATCGACCGACGGAGGAATGGCCGCTGATTCGCCGCCATTCTGACGGCAAGCACACCTATGTGTTGAGCAACGCAGCGGCAGAGACCACGCTGGAATGCCTGGCGTGGATGGAATCGCAACGCTACTTCGCGGAACGCTCGATCCAGGATGCCAAGTCGGAGTTGGGTTGGGACGAGTTCCAGGCCTGGAAGTTCCTGGCTTGGGAACACAACACGGCGATGACCATTTTGGCCTCTTGGTTTATCACCGAAACGCAGGTGGACTGGGCACAACGGTATCCTCGAGACCCGCAATTGGCTTCTGACTTGGGGGTTGATGAACTGCCGGCCCTGTCGTACGCGAATGTGCGCACGATGTTGCGTGCGGCGATGCCTTTGCCCTACTTGTCCAACCAGCAGGCACGGCAACTGGTCGTGGAGCATCTGCTTAACCGTACTCATTCGCGCAAGAGCCGCATGAAGCGAAAAGTTGCCGGCCATCATTCGAGACCAAGAGATCCTACATAATGTGCCATTGTCGTAGTAGTCAGCCTCTTTTGGCCTGCGTAGAGGTAGCCTCTCCGTTATCTCCAGAGAAGAACCGACGCCTCTGCGGGAGCGCCCAGATTCGGATGGACGGACAGGTTGTGGCCCGCTGGAGCGGGCGCTGCGGGCGGTGGGAGGAGGAGCGTGACTTGACATGGTCTCGAAAGCATAGTATCATTATGTATTGGTGGAGAACAGCATCATGGCCGAATCGTCAGGTCGAGATACAGAACTACCCCTCATCGAAGTACAGAACGTCCACAAGTCCTTCCTGATGGGCAAGGAGGCGGTGCAGGCGCTGCGCGGCGTGGACCTGCAGGTTATGCGCGGCGAGATCGTCTGCCTGATGGGCCCCAGCGGATCGGGCAAGACGACGCTGCTGAATATCATCGGCGGGCTGGAGGAGCCCAGTCGCGGCCACGTTATCGTGGATGGGCAGAACGTGGTTGCGCTATCCGAGGACCGGCTCTCCGAACTGCGGCTGACCAAGATGGGCTTCATCTTCCAGAACTACAACCTGCTGGCGAACTTCACCGCTCTGGAGAACGTCGAGGTACCGCTGGCGTTGACCGGGATGGGGCGGCGCGAGCGCCGGCGACGGGCGGAGGGACTGCTGGCCCGCGTCGGCCTGGCCGACCGGGCCCGCCATTACCCCACCGAGCTCTCCGGCGGCCAGCAACAGCGCGTCGCTATCGCCCGCGCCCTGGCCAACGACCCGCCGATCCTCATCGGCGACGAGATCACCGGCGAACTGGACTCGGAGACCGGCTTCGAGGTCATGGAGCTCATTGTCCGCCTGAACCGCGAGCAGGGGACGACGGTGATCTATGTGACCCACGACCCGCGCATGGCCCGCTTCGCCCGCCGGTTGATTCTCCTGCACGATGGGCGGATCACCTCGGAAACGGCTGCTCCCCAGTCCGGCGCGTAGGGACCCCCGGCGATGATCGCTCGCTATATCCTGGCCAGCTTTGGCCGCCACAAGGCGCGCACGGCGATCATGACCCTGGCGCTGTTGGTCGTCACTGCCATGCTGGTCGCCCTCAACAACAGTATCGAGTCGCTGCAGCGGCAGGTGGTCGAGATCGTCGAGATGCAGGGCGGCGAGCAGGATATCACCATCACCCGCACCGACACCAGCCCCCAACAGTTCATCGAAGTCGCCCGCGTCTCGGCGATCTTGCGCGCCAGCGACCCCTCTGTCGTGGCGGTCTACCCGCGTTTCCAGCAGGAGGTCGAACTGTGGGCCGACGGCACCGCCGGCGAGGTGACCCTCCTCGCCCGCGCAGCGGAGGATCAGTTGGGCCAGGTGACGATGCTGGAAGGGGCATACGAGCTGAGCGGCGACCGCGTGGTCGTGCTGCGCGTGGCCGCCGATATGTTCGGCCTGGAGGTCGGCGACGCGCTGGAACTGAGCTACCCCTTGCCCGTGGCGCGGCTGCCGGGCTACGAGCTGCCGGAGGACCTCAGCGCCAGCCGTGTGACGCGCCGCTTCACCGTCAGCGGCATCGCCCTGGCGACCGGCCTGGGCGACAGTCAGAACGGCGTCCTGATGAGCCTGCAGACCGCGCAGGACTGGTTGGGCCTGCCGGATCAGGCCGAACGGCTCGTTGTCGTGCTGGACGAGGGGATCTATGGCTCGGCGAGCACACAGACATCCATCTTCCGCGTCCGGCGCATCGCCGAACGGCTGCTCGATGCGCTGGGCAGCGAGGCCGATACCTATCGCTTCGCGCTCTACAAGGCCGAAGCGCTCGACTTCAGCGATGAAGCCTTCGCCGTGCTGCGGGCGGTCAGCTCGGTCTATGGCCTGCTGGTGATGGGCGTCGTCGGCCTGCTGATCTACTCGCTGATCAACACGAACGTCGAGGAGCGGCGGCGCGACTTGGCCTTCTTGCGCATCCTGGGCGCCAGGCGGCGTCATCTGTTCAGCCTGGTGCTGACCGAGGTGGCGTTGCTGGGGCTGGTCGGCGTTGGCCTGGGCATCGTCGCCGGGCAGGTGCTCAGCTTCACCGTGGTCGCTCCCATCGTCAACCTGCTCATCGCCAGCGCGGGGGAAGGGCTGGAGGAGTTGGGCGTCCGCTTCCACATGGCGATCACCGGCGGCGCGATGGCCCGCGCTGCGCTCATCGCCGTCGTCGTGCTGCTGCTGGCCGCCGTGGCCCCGGCGCGCAAGGCGGCCAACACCAAGGTCCGCTATGCCATCAACCCCGGTTCTGCCGACAACCTCCAGATCGAGGACCTGGCCCGCCTGCGCTCGCGCAAGTTCGACGTGCGCATCGTCATCGCCGGCGTCGTGCTGACGGTGATGTGGTTGCTGATCTTTATCGGTACCGAGTTCCTCTTCGTCCAGGGCAACGAGTCCATCCTCAGCGTCTTCATCTTCGGCGGCATGGCCCTGCTGGTCATCGGCGTCAGCCTGCTCTTCTACGCCCTGACCGTGCCTTTCGAGCGGTTGCTGATCGGGCTGAGCGGATGGGCCGCGCCCCGGCTGGCCTTCTTCGCCGGGCCGAACCTGATGCGCGCCAAGCAGCGCAACACGGTGATCTCGCTGATGATCGTCTTCAGCGCCACGCTGCCCACGTTCCTGGGGACGATGACCGCCCTGGAGCAGCACAACTACGACACGACGGCCCGTTTCGATAGCGGCGCGCCGCTGACGGCGCAGGTATTCGTCTGGTGGCGCACCTTGACCGAAGCGCCGGAAGGACTGACGCCCGGCTTCCTGGACGAGTTCACCGCCGTGCCGGGCGTCGGGCGGGCGGTCGGGCTGACCGCCGAGTATCGCACCGGCGTGACCAATTGGGTCGAACTGCGCAATACCCCGCTGCAGATCCGCGGCGTCACCGGTTCGCTGGACGGGATCGTCTACGACGACTTGACCAGCTACGCGGCCGGCGGGCCAGAATCGTTCGCTGTGCTGCTGGCCGAACCGGATACGATCATTGTCAGTGCCGGCTACGCCGGGTACATGGACGTTCGCCTGGGCGACCGGCTGCGCGTGCAGGGGACGGGGCGTGATCACGTGGTGACGATGCGCGTGGTCGGGATCGTCGAACGGATGGCCGGCGTGCGCGGTTTTTCGTACAACGAGAGCTATGTCCGCGACGGCAACTCGGTGGGCCTCGTCTCGCTGGATACATACATCCGCCTGACCACCGACCCCACCGTCGAGACCCTCTGTCCCGGCGGGCTTTGTTCGCTGGACGAGCGCGAGCGGCCGGTCATCACCGAGATCATGGCTACCACGGATCCCGGCGCGGATGAGGCAACGGTCGTCAGCGACCTGCGTGAGCTGTTCGCCGATCGGGTCAACGTGTGGGTGCGCTCCACGGCGGAGGACATTCGCAGCACAGAACAGAGCATGCGCACGATGCGCGTGCTGATGCTGGTTATGACCGTGCTCTCGTTCATCACCAGCATCCTGGGCGTTTTTGCCGTTGTCTACGTGGCCGTCTACGTGCGGCGGATGGAGATCGGCATGCTCAAGGCGATCGGCATGGGGCGGCGCGACCTGGTGGGGACGTTTGCCCTGGAGTCGGTGGTGATGACCGTCAGCGCGGCGCTGGCCGGGGTGACCGCCGGGACGGTGCTGGGCTATGTCTTCTACGCCACCAACACGACGATGCAGGACGTGCCGACGCGACTGACGTTCGACTGGCTGACCACGCTGGCGATCCTGGTCATGGTCATCCTGGCCAGCGTCATCAGCGCTTCGCTGGCGGCGCGCGGGACGGTGCGGCAGCGGGTGACGCAGATTCTGCGTGAGGCGAGGTGAAGACGTGGTGCGTGTTGCGTGTTCCGTGGTGCGTGATTGGATGTGGGTGTTCGCGGCGGCGGTAGTTGTGCTGGCCGGTTGTGCGACGCGCTCGACAGAAGTGATGGAGGTCGAGGGCTTGCCGACGGCAGAGGCGCTGCCCACTGTGCCGGCGTTGGCCGCTGGTCGCACCGTGCTGGCCGACGGGCGCCTGGAATCGCCTTACCCACCCCTGGCGCTGGGCTTCGGCGGCGGGGTGAGCGGCCATGTGCTGACCATCACTGTCCGTCCCGGCGACGTGGTGCAGGCGGGCGATCTGCTGGCGCTGCTGGATGATACCGACCTGCGGCAGGCGGTGGACGACGCCCGCCTGGCCCTCGACCGCGCCACGGTGGACCGGGATCTGGCCCAGGCGCAGTGGGAGCGCGATGTGGCGAACGCAGAGGAGGCCCTGGCCGCCGCCCAGCGCGCCTTGACCACGGCGCAGTTGCAGGTCTCGACCACGGCGGTCGAGGAGGCGCGCACGGCTCTGGAGCGGGCGCGGCAGGCGGAGGCGAATGCTCTCCAGCAGTACAACGACGCCTACAACCGCCGCTGGGAACCCCAGGAGATCATCTCGGCGTACTACGACGGCTGGCAACGGGCGGTCCGTGAGCGCGAGCTGGCCGAGCTGCGCCTGGCCGACGCCGAGGACGCCGCCAGCGTCGGCTACCTGCAGGCGCAGGGGCCTGCAGCGGACGTGGCCCGCGCCCAACGCGCCCGCGACGCGCTGCAGGCGGGCCTCGCTCCCGCCTATGATCGGGCGGTCGAGGACGCGCAGCGGCGGCTGGCTGACGCCGAGGAGGCGCTGACCCACGCCCGCCTCGCCGCCCCGTGGGCGGCGATTGTCCTGTCGGTGGACGTCGCCCCGGCGGCGACAGTCGGGGCGGGCACGCCGGTGGTCACGCTGCTCGACATCCAGGATGGTTTGCGCTTCGTCACCCAGAACCTCAGCGAGCAGCACGTCGCCGCCATCCGCCCGGGCCAGCGGGCAGTCGTCACCCTGCGCGCCTTCCCCGACACGCCCCTGGAGGGGACAGTCGAGGCGGTCGTCCCGCTGACCGGCCAGGCCGCGCCCACCGACGCCCGCTTTGCCGTCCACATGCGGCTGGCGGCCGGCGACCTGCCGCTGCTGCCGGGGCTGACCGGGCGGGTTGAGATCTTCATCGAGCACTGAGCACGGACACACACGGATTCCCACGGATTGCCCGTGAGTGGCGCCTCCGCGCAATCCGTGGGAATCCGTGTCGTGCTCTGTGTTGTGCTTGACACCTCCCCCGCAGTGGCTATAATGACAACCGTGCGTCTGTGGGGCGGGCCGCCGGCCCGCCCTACCCATCACGCCTGACGGGAGGTGCAGCCCTTGAGCCTGAAGAGCAAACTTCAAGAAGACCTCAAAGAGGCCTTGCGGGCGCGGGACGAGCGGCGCAAGTCGGTGATCCGCATGACGATGTCCCAGGTTCAGCTCGCCGAGGTGGAACAGGGCGGTGAGCTGGACGACGCTGCGTTGCTCGCCGTTTTCCAGAAGGAGGTCAAGCGGCGACAGGAGACGATCGAGGAGCTGGAGCGGGCGAACCGCCCCGAACAGTTGGCTGAGGCGCGGGCGGAACTGGCGATCCTGGAGGGCTACCTGCCGCAGATGATGAGCCGCGAGGAGATCGCTGCTGCTGCGCGCCAGGCGATCGCCCAGGCCGGGGCCAGAGGGCCGGGCGACCTGGGCGCGGTGATGCGCGTGCTGATGCCCCAGGTCAAGGGCCGCGCCGATGGCCGCCTGGTCAACGAGATCGTGCGCGAACTGCTGGCCGGGTGAGGCGCGCCCGATAGTCGAGCGTGACGATGGCCACCCTGTTGCGGGAGAGGCGCTGGGCCTGGGTCCGGTTGACGCTGATCGCGTTGCTCCTGGCCACCCTTTCCACGTTCCTGCTTGCCTTCCCGTTCTTCCCCTCCGGGCGGCTGGCGCTCGAGGAAGGAGACGTCGCCCCGCGGGATATCCGCGCACCGCGTCGCATCACCTACCAGAGCAGCATCCTCACCGCCGAGCAGCAACGGCTCGCGGAAGCGACGGTCGAGCAGGTCTATACCGCGCCGGACGCCGACATCGCCCGCCAGCAGCTCGAACGCACGCAACAGGTGCTGGATTACCTGACCTCGGTCCGCGCGGATACCCTGGCCAGCCCCAGCCAGCGACGCGCCTGGGTCCGGGCTGTCCCCGAACTCGGCCAGTTGCCCGTCGGGGTAGCGGACGGGCTGCTGGCCCTCTCCGAGGAGTCGTGGGGGCGGGTGCAATCGGAGACCTTCGACGTCGTTGCCCAGGCGATGCGGCGGGGCGTGCGCGATGGTTTCCTGGAACAGACCTGGCGGGAGATTCCCTCCCTGGTGGGGCTGGACCTGTCTGCCGAGGAAGCGGCGATCACGGCGGCGCTGGCCCAATGGTTGCTCGTTCCCAACTCCTTCTACGACGAGGCAGCCACTCAGGCGGCCCGTGAGCAGGCCCGCAATGCCGTTGACGCGGTGCTGATGTCCTACGAGACGGGCGAGATCATCGTCCGCGAAGGGCAGCGGATCACCCCCCTGCACCTGGAAGCGTTGCGGATGACGGGGTTGCAGCAGCCGCGCACCCGCTGGAGCGATGTCGTCACCTACGCCTTTCTCGCCCTGTGCGGGGTCTTCGTCCTGATGCTGTACCTGGCCCGTTTCCAGGCCGACGTGCTGCAGGAGATGCGGAAATTCTTCCTCCTGGCTCTGTTGCTGGCCCTCTTCCTGCTGCTGGCGCGGCTGATGGTGCCGGATCGTGTGACCCTGCGTTATCTCTTCCCTGCCTCCGCCCTGGCGATGCTGGTGACCGCCACGATGGGGCCCAGCGTCGGTGTGATCGTCAGTGCCCTGATCGGCTTCGCTGCGGCGATGATCGGCGATCAGTCCCTGGAACTGGCTGCTTACGTCACGTTCGGCGGCCTAGTCGCGGCGATCATGCTGGGGCGGGTGGACCGCGTGACCAAGCTCTTCCGCGCGGCGCTCTTTGTCGCCGTCGCTCAGGTGGCTGTCCTGCTCGGCTTCGACCTGTTGTTGGAACGGGTCAACCTGATCGATCTCGCCCTGCGCCTGTTGATGGCAATCGTCAACGCCGGCGTGTCGGCCAGCTTCGCCCTGGGTCTTCTGTTCCTGGTGGGACCGCTGTTCGACATCATCACTGCTTTCCGACTGATTGATCTCAGCCGGCCCAACCATCCGCTCCTCCAGCGGCTGCTGCGCGAGGCGCCAGGCACCTATCATCACTCGCTGATGGTTGCCAGCCTGGCCGAACAGGCGGCGGAGAGCATCGGCGCCGACGCGCTGCTCACCCGTGTCGGCGCCTACTACCACGATGTGGGCAAGGTCGCCCGCCCCTACTTCTTCGTCGAGAACCAGATCGAGGGCGTGAACCCGCACGAACGGCTCGATCCGACCACGAGTGTGGAGATCATCGTCGGGCACGTGCGGGACGGGATGGAACTGGCACGGCGTTACCGGCTGCCGGCGCGCGTGCGCGCCTTCATCTCCGAACATCACGGCACGAAGCGGGCCAGCTTCCAGTACGAACGGGCGGTCGAGCTGGCCGGTGGCGATGCGAGCCGGGTCCATGAGGCGGATTTCCGCCACAAGGGGCCAAAGCCGCGCAGCAAGGAGACCACCCTGGTGATGCTGGCCGACGGCTGCGAGGCCATCGCCCGCTCCCGCCGCCCGACCACACCGGAAGCGCTGGCCGAAGCGGTGAACACGATCTTCGAACACGCCATCCGTTCCGGACAACTGGACGAGAGCCCCATCCGCATGAGTGAACTGGTCAGGGTCAAGGAGTCGTTCATCGCCACACTGAAGGGGGTTTTTCATCCCCGCTTGATCTACCCGCAACTGATCGGCGAGACGCACTCGAATGCGGAGATTGCGCCCACACCTGCGGGAGGGTAGGCAGTTCATGCGTATGCAGTATCGCGTAGATGTGTTGGTCGAGGGAGAATGGCCCGTTGACGTCGAGGCGTTGCGGCGGGCCGTGCTGGCCGCGCTGGTCTATCACGACGTGCCGCCGGGTGAAGTGGCGGTCGTGGTCTCCGACGACGCTTCGCTCCAGGAGCTCAACCGTCGCTTCCGCGCCGTGGATGCCCCCACCGACGTGCTGGCCTTTCCCAACGAGTCGCGGGGGCCGTTCGTCAATGCGCCCGACCAGCCGCGCTATTTGGGCGATGTGATCCTCTCCTACCCGCGCGCCGAGGAGCAGGCGGCCGAGGCGGGCCACAGTGCGCTGGATGAGCTGCAATTGCTGACCGTCCACGGCGTGTTGCATCTCCTGGGCTACGACGATCAGGAGGAAACAGCTCGGGCGGAGATGTGGGCGGCGCAGGAGGCGATTCTCGACCTGCTCCGCCGCACGACTTCCGACGCCTGAACGGACTCGAGGGTCGGATACCGTCCATGCGCAACCATAACCTTCTGGAAAGTTTTCGTCACGCCGGGGAAGGGCTGGGGTACGCGCTGCGCACCCAGCGGAACACGCGCATTCACCTGGCGGTGGCCGTCGTCGTGATCGCGCTGGGGCTCTGGCTGGGCCTCTCGACGACGGAGTGGGCCGTGCTGGCGCTGACCGTCGGCTTCGTGCTGGTCGGCGAGATGATCAACACCGTGGCCGAGACGCTGGTGGACCTGATCAGTCCGGGCTATCACCCGCTGGCCAAGGTGGTCAAGGATGTCACGGCGGGGGCGGTGTTGCTCACAGCGATCATCGCCGTGATCGTCGGGCTGCTCGTCCTCGGCCCGCCGCTGTGGGGAACGTTTTTCGGAGGCCAATGAACGCACAACAACCCGTGTACCTGACCCCAGAGGGGGTGGCGCGGCTGCGGCAGGAGCTGGAGGAGAAGATCGCCCGCCGTCCGGAGATGACCGAGCGCCTGCGGCGGGCAATCCAGCAGGGCGACCTGGCCGAAAATGCCGATTACATCACCGCGAAAGAGGAGCAGGGCTTCCTGGAAGGGCGCATCCAGCAGATCGAGGCCCTGCTGCGCCGCGCAGTCATCATCGAGAGCGACGGCCCGGCAGACGAGGTCCGCCTGGGCAGCCGGGTGACCGTCGTCGAGGACGGCGGCGACGGGCCGGAGGTTTTCCACCTGGTCGGGCCGGCGGAGGCCGATCCCGGCGCCGGACGCGTCTCGTATGAATCGCCGCTCGGCCAGGCGCTGTTGGGCCGGCGGGTGGGGGAGGCGGTTTCGGTGCGGGCGCCGGCGGGCGAGATCGTCTTCCGCATCACTGCCATCGAGTGAGCGGGGGGAGGAGACGCGGGGACGCGGAGACGCGGAGACGCGGGGACGCGGGGACGCGGGGACGCGGAGACGCGGGGACGCGGGGACGCGGAGAAAGGGGAGAGGGGATATGGGGGGTCGGGTTTTGGTCGCGTATGCGAGCTGGGTTGGCTCGACGGCCGAGGTGGCCGAGGTCGTTGCGGAAGTGCTGCGGGAGGGGGGTGCGGCGGTAGATGTGCAGCCGGCCAGGAAGGTGCGCGACCTCACGCACTACCGTGCCGTCGTTCTGGGCACGGCGGTGCGCATCGGGCGCGTACACGGCGACGCGCCGAAGTTCGTCCAGAAGTACCGCGCAGCGCTGAGCCAGATGCCCGTCGCCTATTTCGCTGTCTGTCTGACGATGCAGCAGGACACAGAGGAAAACCGCTGCACGGCGAAGGGCTACCTGGATGCCTTATCCAGGAAAGCGCCGCAAGTGCAGCCGGTGGATGTCGGCCTGTTTGGCGGGCTGCTCGATCTGGAGCGGTTGTCCGGCCTGACGAAGAAGGTGATGGCATCGGACCAGTTCCCGAAAGGCGATTTCCGCGACTGGGAGGCCATCCGCGCCTGGGCGGCGCACGTCCGGCCGCTGTTGTTGGGAGGGTAGGCAGGGATGGTACGTCTGGCGCTGGCGCAGATCAACACCACGGTCGGCGATCTAACGGGCAACGTCCGCCGGGTGATCGCCGGGCTGGAGATGGCGCGGGGGGTGGGCGCGGACCTGGTGCTCTTCCCCGAACTGGTCATTAGCGGCTATCCGCCGGAGGACCTGTTGCTCAAGCCGTCGTTCGTCGCCGCCAACCGGGCCGCGCTGGACGAGATCGCCGCCGCCACCCGTGGGCTGACCGCCGTGGTCGGCTTCGCCGATGTGGCGGGCGATGTCTACAACGCAGCGGCGGTGCTGCACGACGGGGCGCTGGCTGGCGTCTATCACAAGCACTACCTGCCCACCTACGGCGTCTTCGACGAGGATCGCACCTTTCGCCCCGGCCGGGCCAACCCCCTCTTCGCCCTGGGCGAGGCGGTGATCGGCGTGAGCATCTGCGAGGACATCTGGTACCCCGACGGCCCGCCGCAGGCGCAGGCGGCGGCAGGGGCGCATCTGCTGGTCAATATCGCTGCCTCTCCCTATCACATCGGCAAGGGCGCGGCCCGCGAGCGCATGCTGGCCACCCGCGCCGCCGACAACGTGGCCGTCGTCGCCTTCTGTAACCTGGTCGGCGGGCAGGACGAGCTGGTCTTCGACGGCGGCAGCGTGATCTTCGACGAGCGGGGCGAGTTGCTGGCCCGCGCTGCTCAGTTCGAGGAGGACTTCATCGTCGCCGATGTGGACGTGGCAGCGGTCTTCCGACAGCGCCTGCACGACCCCCGCCAGCGCAAGGAGGCGGATCCGGAGGCGGCGCGGATCGCTCTACCGCCGCTGGCCTGCTCCCCACGCCCCGATCTGCCCGCTCCATCCGTAGCCGAACCGCTTTCGCGTCTGGAGGAGGTCTACCGGGCGCTGGTGTTGGGCACGCGGGACTACATGGGCAAGAACGGCTTCCAGCAGGCGGTGATCGGCCTGTCGGGCGGGGTGGACTCGGCGCTGGTGGCCTGTATCGCTGCCGATGCGCTGGGCGCGGAGAACGTCGCCGGCGTGGCGATGCCCTCGCGCTACTCCGCCGACTTCAGCCAGGCGGACGCGGAACAGTTGGCGGCGAACCTGGGCATCCGCTTCATGGTCATCCCCATCGAGCCGATCTTCCGCGCTTATCTGAAGACGCTGTCCCAGCCGTTCGCCGGACGCCGGCCGGATACGACGGAAGAGAACCTCCAGGCGCGCATCCGTGGCAACCTGCTGATGGCGCTGTCCAACAAGTTCGGCTGGCTGGTGTTGACCACCGGCAACAAGAGCGAGATGAGCGTGGGCTATGCCACGCTGTACGGCGACATGGCGGGCGGATTCGCCGTGCTCAAGGACGTGCCGAAGACGCTGGTCTACGAGCTGTCGCGCTGGCGCAACGCGCAGGGGAGCGAACCGCTGATCCCCGAACGGGTGCTGACCCGCCCGCCCTCGGCGGAGTTGCGGCCTGACCAGCGCGACACCGACAGCCTGCCCCCCTACGAGGTGCTCGATCCCATCCTGCGCGCCTACGTCGAGGAGGACCGTTCAGCGGCGGAGATCGTCGCCATGGGCTTCGACAAAACGCTGGTGCGCCAGGTCATGCGCCTGGTAGACCGCAACGAGTACAAGCGCCGCCAGGCTCCGCCAGGGGTCAAGATCACCGCTCGCGCCCTGGGCAAGGACCGCCGGTTGCCGATCACCAATCGGTTTCGGGAGCCATGTTGACCTTTGCGCGCGCCCGGCTGACCCCGCCCCGACCGCACGGACGTATCCTCCATCGCCAGCGCCTGACCCAGAGGCTGCTCGAGGCGCTGGACTATCGCCTGACCATCGTGCAGGCCGGGCCGGGGTACGGCAAGACAACGGCGCTGGCTTCGCTGGTGCAACACCATTCCCCCCTTGTCTGGTATCACTTGAGCGGCGAGGATGCCGATCCCTCGATCCTGCTCTTCCACCTGGTCCACGGCTTTCGATTGGCCCTGCCCAGTCTCTCCGAGACGCCGCTGGCGCTCCTGGAAGGCTGGGAAGGCCAGGTGGGCCGGGCGATGTGGACGATGGTGGTGGATGCGCTGCTTGACGAACTGGTTCAGCAAGAGAGCGGCCCGTTGTTGCTGGTCCTGGACAATGCTCATCTGTTGGAAACAGCGACCGAGGACCTGCTCATCCTCGATCGGTTCATTGGACGCGCACCGTTCAACCTACACGTGATCCTCTCCACCCGCTACCCGCCCAAATTGCCCACCCTGTCCACCTGGCGCGTCCGAGGCGAACTGTTGGAGATCCGGCAGGAGGAGCTGGTGTTTACGCCCGAGGAGGTCGCCGCGTTGTTCCGCGACCGGTATCGTGTCTCTTTGACGATCGAGGAGATCGAGCGGCTGACCGCGGAGACCGAGGGGTGGGCGATCGCTCTGCAACTGGTCTGGCAAGGGTTACGGGGCAGCGCCGCCTCGACCCTGCCCCTGATGGCGGACCGCCTCGCCGGCCCCGCCGAGAGTTTCTTCGCCTACATGGCTCGCGAGGTGCTCGATCAACAGCCCCCAGACATTCGGGAGTTCCTGCTCGCCACTGCCGTCCTCTCGGAGATGACTGCCTCGATCTGCGATCGCCTGCGTCGAGCTGGTGATAGCGATCAGATCCTGCGCTACCTGATCGAGAACGGGCTGTTCGTTGTCAGCCTGGGCGAGGGGCATGTCCGCTATCATCACCTCTTCCGCGATTTCCTCTGTCGCCAGTTGCCGCCGCCGGCGTTACGGGAGGCCCATCGCCGGGCGGCGCTCGCCTGCCAGGAATGTGGCGAGCGCGAACGGGCGATCGAGCACTTCCTGGAGGCCGAATCCTTCGAGGAGGCGGCGGATATCCTCGACCGCATTGGTTATGACATTATCCTGGCCGGCCGCCTGGACACGCTGGGCCGATGGATTCACGCCCTCCCGCCCACTGTGCTGGAGAGGCATCCGACCCTGTTGGTTTGCCTGGGCGACATCGCCCGCCTGCGCAGCCGCTTCGACGAAGCGCTGCGCTGGTATCGGCAGGTGGAGGAGTACAGCCGTCTGAGGGGCGATGCGCGGGGGCTCGGTCAGGCGCTGCGCGGGCAGGCGCGGGTCTACCTGGACACGGTCAATCCCCATCAGGCGGAGCATCTCTTACAGGAAGCCCTGCGAATCGCGGATGGACAGGAGGACCGCGAGACCCGTGCGCGGTTGATGGACTTGCTGGCGGAGAACTTGCTCAACCTGGGGCGCTTGCCGGAGGCCGAACAGTATCGTGTTCGGGCGCAGGAACTGCGCGAGGAGGGACCCGGCGAGGCCGAACTGGCGGTGCGCGTGCTGCTCCGCACCGGGCGCCTGGAGCGGGCGCGGGAGCTGTTGGAGGAACGGATGGCGATCGAGCAGCGTGAGCCGGTGCTCCGCCCACGGGCGCACCGCGAAACGCCGCTGCTCCTTTCCCTGATCCTGGCCCTGCAGGGCGAGGGGGAGGCGGCCTACCGCTGGGCCGTCGAAGGCACCCGGCGCGGGCAGTCGCTCGGCTCCCCGTTCGTCGTGGCCGTTGGCCAGATGCGCCAGGGACATGCCCGCCTCGTCCAGGGCGACGCCCACAGTTCCGATGACGCCCGCCGCTGTTTCCAGCAGGCCATCGCCATGAGTGATACCCTGGCGGTGCCGCGACTCAAGGTGGAGGCCTACTGGGGACTGTGCATGGCCGATGGCCTCGACGGGGAGATCGAAGAGGCCGAACAGGCCGCCTGGCGGGGGATCGAGATCGCCGGACGGGCGGGGGACGAGTGGATCGCGGCGTTGATCCGTGTCTCCCTGGGCGCCGGATACACCCGCCTCGGCCGCCTCGCCGACGCCGCCGACCAGCTCGGCCGGGCCTGGACCGCTTTCCGTGAGTGCAGCGACACCTTCGGAGAGACCGTCGCCCGCCTCTGGCAGTGCCTGCTCTGGCAGCGCACGGGGGACGATGCGCGGCTGGAGCGGGGGATCGAGAACCTGCTCCGCCTGGCCCGCGAACACGGCTATGACTTCCTGTTCCGGCGCCGCTCGTTGCTCGGCATGCCCGACCCCCGCCTGGCCGTTCCCTTGTTGCTCCTGGCCCGTGATCGGGGCTGGCAGCGGCCTTACGCGGAGGGTTTGCTGGCGCAGATGGGACTGACCGGGCTGGAAGTCCATCCGGGTTATCAACTGCGCGTCCAGTCGCTGGGCCGCTTCCGCGCCTGGCGCGGGGACCAGGAGATCGCTCCCCAGGAATGGCGGAGGGAGAAGGCCCGTCAACTGTTCCAACTGTTGTTGACCTACCGCCATGCCCCCCTCCATCGCGATCAGCTCATCGAGATGTTGTGGCCGGGGATAGACACGGAGACGGGACAGCGCAACCTCAAAGTGGCGCTCAGTGCGCTCTGCCGGGCGTTGGAGCCGCAGCGAGGCCAGCGGGCCGAGTCGGCCTACGTGTTCCGCAACGGTTCGCTCTACAGCCTGCGGGCCGGCGCCGATCTGTGGGTGGATGCGGACGCCTTCGAGAGCCTGATCCAGGAGGGCGACCGGTTGTTCGCCGCCGATGCCGGAACAGCGCTGGACCGCTATCGGTCGGCGCTGGCCCTGTATCAGGGCGATTACCTGATGGAGTGCCCTTACGAAGAGTGGTGCAGCGAGAAGCGAGAGCGGCTGCTGGCTCTCTACCTGCGCACGGCCGACCGGCTGGCCGGCGCCCTGGCGGAGAGGGAGCAGTGGGAGGAGACTATCCAGGTCTGTCGCTCGATCCTGGCCCATGACGATTGCTGGGAACGGGCGTACGCCCTGACGATGGTCGCCCTCGCCCACCTGGGCAATCGCGCCCAGGCCCTGCGCACCTACCAGCGGTGCGCCGAACGACTGCGCCAGGAACTGGAGATCGAACCGTCCGCCGAGATGACTCAGCTCTATCAAGCGATCCTCCAATCCACGCTCCCTTGATTTCTCTCCTTGTAACTCCCCGGTAACCATCCTTTGCTATCATCCGGTCGTATGCCTGACGCGACGATCGCCTCGTTCATCCTGCGTTTCACCCAGGAACACCCTGGCCGGGCTGACCCTCGGGGCGGGGCCTGGCGGGGTGTCATTCGCCACGTGCAGAGCGATGACGAAACCCGTTTCACCCGCGTGGAGGAAGCGCTGGCGTTCATCGCGCGCTACGTGGACCTCACGGG